>AQSL01000101.1 GCA_000403035.1 Candidatus Latescibacter anaerobius SCGC AAA252-E07
CCATAAAATCCATTTTTTAACGTAACCGTTTGCGCAGGGTATATAATAACCTATCTCCTGACTGTTTCAAGTCTTGTACAGACTCCAGTTGGAAAACGCAGGTAAGATAGTACAATTGTTGACTTTCTCTAAAAGGCGAATTGTGCATAAATTATGAAGAAAGCGAACAAATATCATTTCACGCCGGACCACTTTTTAAACCGCTTGAAGAATGCTGAAAGCTGAAAGCCTTTTTACAAAAGAAAGCTCTTGACTTATTCAGTCGTTTATATTCTATTACTGTATAAATAATATTGAGTTATGGAATTAAACATGTTTGAAATGGTTTTGTACCTATTTTGTTGTCTTGCTGCAATTGCAGTAATGGCATTACTATTGCCGGTCAGGTTTCATATTAATGCCTCCGGTGGAACCGAGGGTAAAATAGAAATCTACGGTAGAATCATGATATTTTCCGGTTTTATTGGCTGTGGATTAATGTATTTGAGGGACAATAACTATTATGTAACCGGTTATGTTCTTTCGTGGCGTGTTATAAAAGTTTCGATACAACCCATCGTGAACTATTATTCCGGCAAAAGAAAAAAAGAGAAGGAAGTAAAGAAAGAAAAAGAAAAACCTTTAAAAAAGAAACAACCAGTGCTTGAAATCATGAAAACATACTATCATAAAGTTAGAGAGTATCGTGGATATGCTAAAACGGTATTTCGGGATTTTCGTGAAATCGTACGAATTGACCTGTTTTTAACGCATGTAGAACTGGGTTTGAAAAATCCCGGTCTTACCGGAAAGATAGTGGGATTATTGTATGCCATAAACAGTATATTGCCTGACCGGTATATTATAAGTCCTTCGTGGAATTTCTCGAAGACGACATTACAGTGCGAACTACATATAAAAATAACTGTACTAAGTCATCAATTCTGGAAAAAGCTGATTATTAATTTACCGTTGATACTATCAATTATTCGGAAATATAAAGCACAAAAAAAAGTTATTCATAACACTCTTGCAGTACAGGAGGTCGGCTAATGGATATTAGTAATGTTGTTAAGGCGATTATGGAGCAAATCAAGGAGACCGTTCGTTCTGAGACCGTGGTTGGCGAACCGGTTCAGGCGGAAGAATCTGTAATTATCCCGGTATCGAGAGTATCGTTTGGATTTGGTGTGGGAGGCGCAAACCGGGAAGAAGCGGGGAAAAGTGCTGCAACCGGCACAGGTTGTGGCGCAACGATTGAACCTGTGGCTTTTGTAGTGGTTTCGAAGGGGAAAGCGCAGCTTCTTCCTTTGAAAAGCCGTGAGGCCACATTAACCCGAATTATTGATCTTGTTCCAGCTCTTTTTGATGTCGTTAAAGAAATGAGATCGAAGGAAGAGGTAAAGGAAAAAGGAGAAGATGAAGAAAAAGGCAGTAAAAAAGGTAAAGGTTAAGTGTACTGAGAAATATGGTATATAAAAAAAATCGGGTGGAAAATGAAAAAAGTATCTTTTCAGGGGGAACTTGGCGCATTCAGCGAGCTCGCAATTTATGAATATTTCAGGAATGATGTTAAGGTAGTACCAAAAGAAGCATTTGTTGAAATTTTTGATTCTGTGAGCAGTGGAGAAGTTGATAACGGGATAATACCCATTGAAAATTCTCTTGCTGGTAGTATTCATGAAAATTATGATTTGCTGCTCGAGCATGATCTTGTAATTACCGGCGAGGTTAAACTGAGAATAGTCCATAATCTGATAGTGAATAAAGGCGGGAAACTTTCTGATGTCAGAAAAATTTATTCCCATCCCCAGGCAATTTCTCAATGTAAAGATTTTCTGTCAACTATTCATAATATTGATTTGATCAGTGTCTATGATACAGCCGGTGCAGCCCGTAAGATAAAGGAAGTCGGGTCTTATGAGGATGCTGCAATAGCAAGTGAGCAGGCAGCTCTTGATTATAAACTTGATATTATCGAATCGGGTATCGAATCAAATCATAAGAATTATACACGTTTCCTGATACTATCCAGGGAACTTAATGAACAGGTTGAAAATTCAAAAACATCAATAGTTTTCTCGACAAAAAACATTCCCGGAGCGCTTTTCAAAAGTTTGAGCGTTTTTGCGCTCAGGGATATTGATCTTCATAAAATCGAATCAAAACCTCTGCCGGGATCGCCCTGGGAATATATATTTTATCTTGATTTCGATGGTGATATCAGGGAGGAAGTAACAAAAAAAGCCATAGCCCATCTGGAAGAAATTGCCAGATTTTTTAAATTCCTCGGATCGTACCCGAAAGGCATGGAAGTGAGCGGGCAAATTCAAGAAAGGCATGATCGATAAGAAGTGATGGATATTCTCATTATCCGTTTTAGTTCTCTCGGTGATATAGTTATTACCACAGCAGTTGTCGAAGCTTTGAAAAGGCATTTCCCCGATTCGAAACTTTATTATCTTACAAAACGTATTTATTCCCAGGTATTTGAGTTTGATACGCGAATTTTCAAAGTTATCGAGATACAGGGGAATGAGACACCGCATGAGATAATGAAAAAAATCGGACATAACGATTATGATGTTGTTATCGATCTTCATAGTTCGTTACGAAGTATTCTGGTTTCTGCCTTTACGAAGTCAAAACTCAAGGTCAGGGTAAACAAGCATTCCCTTGCCCGCCGAATAATGGTATGGTCAAAAAACAGATACAGGCAGAGATTTGATGTTCTTGACAGTTATTTCCAAACCATCCGGCCTCTCGGTATACAGGAAAAGGTACTGCCAAAGCTTATCCCCGGTATGAAAGTTATAAACAAGGTTGAAAGAGTTTTCCATATACATGATAAGGAATTGGGGAAACGAGTAATAGGAATCGCTCCCGGAGCACGTCACAAAACCAAAAGATGGAATGAACATTCCTATGCATGTCTTGCCGATGAAATAGCTTTACGGGGAGATATGCCGATATTTATCGGGGATAAATACGATGTAGAAATTGTAGAACGGATAAGGAAAAATATGATACGCAGATCGATTTCTCTTGTTGATGAAATTGATCTTGCCGGAACCATCGGTCTTATTTCACATCTTGATGGTATGATTGCAAATGACAGCGGCCTGATGCATGTTGCCGGAGCTCTTGATGTTCCGCTTGTTGCACTGTTTGGGCCGACACATCCCGATCTGGGATTCTGGCCAGGGTACCGATCGGGGAGATTTATTCATTCCGGAGCAGATTGCAGTCCGTGCAGCCTGCATGGTTCCGCTCCATGTAAAAAACAAAATCGTATATGCATGGATGGTATATCGTGGGAAGAGGTTTTGAAAACGCTGGATGAACTTATGGAACCTTAAAAGTTAAAGCGTTGTGAAAAACTATAAGGCTCAGGATGTAAGCTGTCAGGGGTCAAAGCGAAGCGTTGATTTACAAGCCCTTGACCGCAACAAACGATATATTTCATACAGGGGCGCCTGAAAAATGACTTTTTCACCGTCCTCTTAAAGAGTTAAACCGTTCCACATCATTAAAACTGAAAGCCTTGCATTTTAAATCGTGTAGAGGGAAAAAAAGGGAGGTGCTATCAGTTATTGTTATTATTATATTGCATTTAAGGATTTCTCTGATTATATAACAAAGTGCCATTCAAAAGTTCTATGAAATCTTTCAGTCTCCGGATTTAAGNTGTTAAGGGGCAGCGTAAAGCGTTGATTCACATGCCATTCCGTCTGATCGGAAAGGCCGATGATAGAAACAGATGTCAAATATTTCATTTTCGAACATGTGAAAACTATTTCACCGCTCCCCACAGAAGGAAAGTATTGTAAACTCGCTGTGTTTTTTTGAAATGTAATTGAGGTTGATTGAAGTGGAAAATTTTGTTGCCCGGCAGGCCATTTTTAATAGGAATCTAAAGGTATTTGCATATGAACTGCTTTTTCGTTCGGGACAAGAAAATGTATATGTTGCTACCGATGCTGATAAGGCAACATCCAGTGTTATTACCGACAGTTTTCTTACGATTGGTCTTGAATCTTTAACACGCGGAAAAAGGGCATTCATCAATTTTACAAAAAATTTGTTAATGGATGAAACAGCCGCCATTCTTCCCAAAGACTCATTGGTCATTGAAATACTGGAAGATATAATACCTGATGAGGGTATTATTGCTGCCTGTACGAAACTGAAAGAAAACGGATATACCCTGGCGCTGGATGATTTCGTTTTCGATGAGGTTTTTGAACCCCTTATAAAACTCGCCGATATCATTAAAGTTGATTTCAGGTTATCAGGATTGGAAGAAGGCAGAGCATTAATTGAAAAGTATGGCTTGGAAAAGATCAAATTTCTTGCAGAAAAAGTCGAGACTCAGGATGAATTTGATCAGGCATTAGGTATGGGGTATACTTACTTTCAGGGATATTTTTTCAGTAAACCGGTTATCGTAGCGAGTAAAGACATTCCGGGTTATAAAATCAACCATATCAATATCATACATGAAGTTAACCGCCCGGATGTCAATTTTAACAGAATTGAAAATATTATCAAACAGGATGTTACTATTTCATATAAACTTCTGAAGTTTATCAATTCAGCATTTTTTAGTTTTTCTTCAAAGATTCAATCAATAAAACAGGCACTTGTTATGCTGGGTATTGATGAATTCAGGAAATGGGTATCCATAGTAGTGTTGAAAGGTATGGGTGATGACAAGCCTGATGAGCTCATGGTGATTTCGATTGTCAGGGCAAAGTTTTGCGAATTTATAGCGGAAATTATCGGTCTGAAAAAGAGAGGCCCGGAACTTTTCTTTATGGGAATGTTTTCTGTTATTGATACATTTATGGGCAGGCCAATGGAAGAAATACTGGGAAACCTTCCTTTAGAAGATGATATTAAAGATGCTTTGTCAGGCAGTGAAGGGCGCTTAAGGAATGTTTATGAACTTATGCTGGCCAATGAAAAAGGAGAATGGGATAAGATTTTTGAATATGCAGATAAACTCGGTATTGATAAATCCAAGATTCCCGGTATATATGTGAAAGCCCTGGAGTCGGCAAATGAAATTTTTACCAGCTTGCCATCTCAATAATATGACAACTGATTGATGCATCCCTCTCCATAAATTATGGCAGAATTCAGGAGACGGAAGCCGGTATGAACCTATTCTTCCTTCGCAATTATTTTTGTTTTTCCCCTGGCACATGACTCTCATATCCTGGCTCATCAAATAAAACATACACCAGTAATACTTACATCATAGTGAGAAAAAAATTCAGAGCAGCTGTTGGTACGGATTCTGTTTCATGTATCAATCACCTCTTATTCACCGGAGACAATCTATGAAAATAATCGCAATATCGGGAAGTCCGAGAAGAAACGGGAATACTGATACGATTCTAAAAGTTGCGCTTGAAGTTTTGGAAAAGAAAGGGATTAAAACAGACTTTATTACTCTTGCAGGCAAAAAACTCTGTACCTGCAACGCATGTATGGCCTGTACAAAGGAACCGCGATGTATCCTCAAAGATGATTTCGATCCGATTTTTCATGCAATGCTTGAATCTGATGGATTCATTATCGGGTCACCTGTGTATTTTGGTTCTGCCACCGCGGAAATCACTGCCCTTTTGGACCGTGCCGGTTATGTGTCAATGAAAAACGGGGGTCTCTTCAGACGTAAAGTGGGCGGACCTGTTGCCGTGGCACGTCGAATCGGACAGAATTTTACCCTGGCACAACTGCTCATGTGGTTTATGATAAACGGGATGATTGTGCCCGGAAGTACCTACTGGAATATTGCGTTCGGCTCACATTCGTTTGATGTTTTAGAGGATAATGAGGGAATTACAACGATTAAAAATTTTGCAGAAAACATTGCATGGCTTCTTGAAAAAATAAAAGGAGTGTAATTGAACATTGCAAGAAAATTGTAATTTCATCTCAAAACATTCCGAAGGTTTCTTATTTATAAAATTCCAAAGAAACAAGTGTAGCGAATAAAGAAATACGCTCTTTTAGTATAAAGTATAATATAATAAAGAAGAATAAAGATGATAAGCCCGGACACATTTGTTTCATTTGACCTTGAAACAACAGGACTTGATCCTCAATTAAACGAAATTATTGAGATAGGTGCGGTAAAAGTCGAAAAAGGTGAAATTACCGGTGAATTTTCCGAGTTGGTGAAGCCGGAAAAAGGAATCCCGGATTTTATTACCAATCTCACAGGAATCAAAAACAGCGATGTTGAAGATTCGAGACCGGTCAATGAAGTTATACCTTCTTTTCTTGATTTTTCAAAAGGATTCATGCTTATCGGACAAAATGTCGGGTTTGATATGTCATTTCTTCGAAACGCTGCAAACTATAAAAATATCGGTCCGGCATTGGATAATATCCGTCTTGCTCGCATTCTTCTCCCCCAGTTGCCTTCCTATAGTCTTGACAATCTTATTGAATTTTTTTCTTTGACACCTGAAAACAGGCACCGTGCACTCTCTGATGCCGAGATTACCGCAATTGTTTTCCTGAAGCTCGTTGATATGCTCAGGATGGCAAATGATGAATTTGCACATGAGATGTTCAGGCTATCCTTAAAAACAGATGAGGTATTCCGGGAATTTTTCGAAACTCATATCCGGGAACGGATCGAGGGTTTTCAATCGAAGGCGTCAAAGACAGGTTCTGTTTTGATACCGGAAATGCATCAATATAACAATATAATCGGCGATTATTCGAAAGAAATCACACCTGCTGAACCAGGTGAAATCAACATTGATAGTGCATACATTTCATCGATCCTTGAGGAAGGTGGCGCACTTTCAAAGTATCATGGTGCTTATGAAGAACGTGCCGGTCAAATAGACCTTGCGAAAAAAGTTGCCAACGCTTTTAACGAAACAGAGTTGTTGATTGCCGAAGCGGGTACGGGAATTGGAAAATCAATTGCGTATCTTATCCCTTCGATCCTCTGGTCGGAGCATGCGAAAGAACGTGTGATCATTTCGACCAATACGAAAAACCTTCAGGAACAGCTTTTCACGAAGGATATTCCACTTTTAAGCAAGATTTTTGATTTCCCGTTTCGTGCGGTTATACTCAAAGGCCGCGGGAATTATATTTGCCTTAACCGCTGGCACCGTCTTCTCAGTATGCCTGAACGTTATCTTTCGCGTGAAGAAAGGAATTATATTCTGCCGGTAGCATCATGGCTTCGCGGGACAAAAACCGGGGATCTTTCCGAAACCGGTTTTTCCCCCATGCTTATTGAAAGCGGGCTTTTGGAACGAATCTATTCGGACAGCCCGTTGTGCTTGGGAGCGAGGTGCAAATACCGTGACAGTTGTTTCGTCAACCGTGTGAGGAAAGCTGCCCAGCGGTCGCACATTATTATTGTTAATCATTCACTTGTATTCTCTGATATGGTTTCTGAGGGCGGTGTCCTGGGGAAATACAACCGTATTGTGTTCGATGAAGCGCACAATATCGAAAAAGTTGCGCTTCGTTTCCTGGGTGTTACCGTGAACTATTACCGTATTCGAAGGATACTGAACCATCTCTATTCCAGAGACGATGGTCCTCGTGGACAACTTGCTATGCTCGACGAATGGGTTGATGAAATGGCGAAAGGTTGGCCGCAGTTTAAGAATAACCATGTAACTGTCGAATACGCTATCGATGCTGTTCAGAAGGTTCGTAACGATACAAGGAAACTGTTCGAGAGTCTCTACTGGGAGGTACGTACAAAAGCGGGAAAAAATGAGAATGGTCATGATGGAAAACTCCGGTACTATGAAAACAGCCCGATATTCGAACATAACAGCAATGAAAGCGAATCGTTCAAGGAATCGGTAACCGTGTTGATCCGGAGATTGAAAGATATACTCTTGTTTATATCGGATGTATCTCCAAACAAGCTCTCTATGAAAGCGGAAATAATGATCGAACTCGAGGAACTGCAAAAAGAACTGCTGGGAATTATTACCGATACCGATTTTCTCATCGAAGCCGCGGGAAGGAATGTTTTCTGGTTCGAATATGCCGAAAACGGAACGTTTTATTCGCTCAAGATAAAAAGCGCTCCCCTTGATATTGCGGAAAAACTCGCGTACGGTCTTTATGATTACATGGAAACCGTGGTTATGACCTCTGCAACGCTTGCAGTCGCCAGAGATTTTTCATATATCCGAAACAGACTCGGTCTCGATCTCGATACCAGAGAACGGGTAGTTGAATTCATCGCTTCATCACCGTTCGATTACCATACTCAATCGGCGGTATTCAGCCAGTCTTTTCTTCCCTCGCCGAAAGAAACTGATTTTATTTCCGAGTCCAATGAGGTTCTCTTTTCGATAGCTCGTGATGTCGACCGCGGGATGCTTGTTTTATTCACTTCATACGGTCATCTGTATCGATCGTATCATGAGCTCAGAGACAGGTTCGTGCACAACGGCATAACGCTATTAGCGCAGGGAATAGAAGGCTCTCGAAATATACTGCTCCGCCGTTTTCAGAAGGAAACCCGCTCGGTGCTTTTCGGCACCGAGTCTTTCTGGGAGGGTGTCGATGTGCCGGGGCATGCCCTGGAGATTGTCGTCATCCTCAGGCTTCCTTTCGCAGTTCCCACCGATCCGGTTATCCAGGCGCAGATGGAAGATATCGAGATGAACGGAGGTGACCCGTTTATGGATTTTTCGGTACCCGATGCGGCAATAAAACTTCGTCAGGGTGCCGGCAGACTCATCCGTCACCGTAACGACAGGGGTGCGGTTATCATAATGGATAAACGTATCAACACCACTCGTTACGGGCATTTATTCCGGAATTCATTACCGGGTACAGGTATCAGGCCGGTAAACGGGGAGATGCTGATAGAGGATTTAAAAGGGTGGTTTGAAAGCGATAAAAATGATTAACCACACCGTGACACGGATGGACACAGAGAGTTATTGATTTTTGTACACATTATTTTCTTAACCGATGCTATTTTTGTGTACCCACCACCCTGGCATAAAATGGTATTTCTATTGCAGGTTCATCATTCCCATCGATATACACCGGGATAGTATCACGAAGTGTCGTTTCATTTTTTGGCGACTGCAATGTCGCAACAAGCTTGAATTTTGAACCATTCTCGATAGGTTTGAAAGTCCTGTGAAAAAGTTAGCTATCAGCATTTAACAATCAGCTAAAGAATTACTATAAGATAATTATTTAAGAATTCTATTTTACAATAAATATATATTTTATAATTTGATATCTACTTTAATATGTATAATATATTTTATAATTTATATTATTTTTGATTTTGTACTTTTTTTTAAGCGTTGGAATTAAATTTTTTTTATTTTGATTTAATTTTTCTTCATGTATCATCTTCACTATTTCTTTTTTCACTTCATCAATAGTTTTAATACGTGTACCTTTTTCCCCTTCTTTTACAAATATTTTAAATTCATTGCCTATTTCAAACGGTCTTGTTATTTGTTTTTTATCTATCCTGAAAATCACTTCCCGGATGTGGGAAGAGAATTCAGTACTTTCATAATGTATATCATAACACAAGGCTACATCTTTAAGCCCTTCTACTAATGTGCTGTAATCTTGGTTCGAAGAAATTTTATCACTAGTATTTTTGACCAATATAGGATATGATTTTAATGCATCATTTTTTGAGTTAAAAGAAAATATAGTAACTATTGCATGTGTTCCATCTTTAAATAGTAATTGATGTTGGTTATAAAATTCTTCCATCATTTTTTCTGTTACGTTAAAGTTTTTAAGAAGTGCTTTTTTTTCAAAATACGATTTGACAATTGAGTTTTTATAATTTTTTCTATCGAGAATAAATTTTTTAGTACTTATGATACCCATTTTTACAGCTTCTTGGTATGCAAGATGCTGAAACACCATTTCTTTTAAATATGCTTTTATTGTTTCATGTGTATCAAGTTTATCTCTAAATAAGATATTATTGTAAAAATCAATAAACTCATTCACTGTAATATAATTATTATTCAGGTTTTGCTTATAAAACAATAAGTTTTCATAAAGAATATCATGAAAATTAGATTTGTTTAAATTTTTTAAATTACTATTTCCTGTAAGTATTTGATAAAAATCATTAATTATTTTATCTTCGTTTTTTATTTGAGTTTTTTTAAACAATTCTGAGCGGAATGTTTCCCACAGCTTATTACTCTCAAAAAATTTTAAATTATGTTTTAATGATTCTTTGGCCTCATCAAACGGTTTTCTTTTTATATTAGTTGTATTTTTGATTTTCACAATATACATTCCCCATGGTGTATACATCGGTTTTGAAATTTGCCCTTCATTCAATTTATAAAGGTAATCCTGGTAAGTATCAAATTCCCAAAATGGTAAAATAATTGTATTTTCAGCGTATGTCACATTTTGTAGAGTTTTGGATTTTATAACAACTTTTTCAAAATCTTTTTCATTTGCAATAAGACTGTCATCACATGTTACGGTATAAAAATCTTTATCATCTTTGAATTTCAAAATCGCAATTGTAAATTGTTTTTGGCTTTTTTCATATGCATCAACCAATGCCCGGTAATCTATATTTTTCACTTTTTCCCCGAGTTTATTATACAAAAGACCGTGATGCTGTGTTACAATAGTCTTGGTCATACTATTTACTTTTATATTAACATCAGGATCGTTATTATATCCTAAACGATAAGCTTCAGCGAGAAGATAAGTATTTTCGATAAAGCCTTCGATCCATGCTTTTATACTGTCTGTTGGAGCCGGTTTCTGGTAATTGTATTCGTAGATTTGTTTATATTGATTAAGATTCTTTTCAAATTCATATTCTGTTATTTTTAAATCAGAGATTTTCAGAACAGTTTTTTCAGTAATTAAAGTGTTTTTTTCACACTGGGGAAAGCTAAATAATATAAAAACAAGAACAATTGCAGTTTTGACTGATATCTTCATGTTTCCTCAAAAGTAATGAAATATGGCTCTTCTAAAATTTCGTTGGTTAACTATTGACGCTCATTCTAAATATAACTTGTTATTATACAATAGATTAAAAGTGAATAAATCAATAGTATTCACTATAATACAAAATGCAATTTACATAAAAAGGCTTCAATTTATGTCTGTCAAGCCTCAGCCGAAGGCTAAATTGCACTGGCTTGGCAAACAACAAGTTATCAAATTATAAAACAGGAGTGGTTTGAGAGCTTTTTTCTCAAGCCACCCTTTATAAGTGATTTTTTAACAACTCATTTGGAGAAGATTCAGAAATATAAATATCAGTAAATGTCTTTCTTTTATTGTTTGAAAGGAGAAATCCAGCTTGAATTTAGTTGTGTGAATTAATTATTACTTCACCATGCAACTTCTGAATGAGCTTCATTACCACTATAAAGTATTACTTCTACCTTTACATTATCTCCATCGTCGACCTCTGGGCCATTACCACCTTCATTAAATCCATTTGTATGGGTCCAGTTCCATAAACCATCATTTACAAAAATATAGCAATAGCCATCTCCACACAAATAAAAATACCAATTACAGAAATGATAATAGCTAAAAGTATTATTTTGTGAAGCAGAACCAGGATAATGGACTGCAGCTTTTATACTACCGCCTTCTACATTATTTAGCGGTATTATCATTGAAAATATTGAAGCTATCAGTAATAAAATTATGGTAGTTCTCATCAGATCCGTTACCTCCTTATTGATAGGCTTTTAAGCTGGATTTCTCCTATATTTTAAAGGATAAGTTTTTTATTATACCATAGAAATAAATAACAAATTGGTTCTATTCCATAATATATAATCGCAACTAATACATTTAAGATGAGTGATTGATACTGCAAAACACTATTCTGTTTTACGATATTTAAAAAGAACCCGAATTGACCATATCAGGTAATATATGGCAACCTTCATATATTACATTATATCTATTATCCTTAACATCATATCCACAATTACAAAAAACACACCCTTCTTCAGGAAAAAGTTCTTTAGTATCTCGACATGGGCTACTGCAATAACCACCACATCCACAACCACCGTTTGTTACCTTTCCTTTACTGTCTTTAAGTGTATAGGGAATTTCGGCAAAAGCGCCGTCGGGTGCGCTGGTAACATCAAAAGCGAGAATGAATTTTTCTGCTCCACGTTCTCCTCCGGAAATATCCATTGTCTGATCAGTATCGTGTATAATAAGCCAATCAGGTACTTTTTCATTGTCAAATGAAACTCTGATATCATCAAGATAGGCATCCCGGTTGTTAACAACAGATAATGAAACCTCATGTATCCCTTCTTCAAGATACAGCACCGGGATTTCGTCACATAAAGCTCCTGTCCCTGTTACTATAAGAGCAAAACAAAATATATAGTGCAAGCGTTTCATATAAATACCTCCGTTACCGAATTTTTCAATGAGTACTTTTTCAACTTTATGTATATATATATATAGGTGTTATTATGTTTTGTCAAGTACTTATTTATTATATATTAAAAATTATTTATTATAATATTATAACTAATTGTTTTATATGTAAATTGAAACTACCGGATTTCGCTGTTTCGAAAAAACAATAGTTCTGAAAAGAAAAGAGTTTTTATTTGGCAGATGAGATAGAGAGGATACGAAGATTGCTTTTTGATTTATTTTACTTTATGGACTTGATTTATGAGTTTTTTTGCGGTCTGGAGAATAGAATTTGGGGAGGACCAGGAACCACTGGAGCGGTCGAGATGCATGAGGTTGGAATCTTCGCCGGGGGACCATTGAATCATCAAATATTAATTGTGGTGCAGCAAGACTTAATCCACTCTAGTCAGAAAGATCGCCATCAATTAATATTGGAGCAGTTCCTTCAATATACACCGAGTTATATGTTTCAACCGCAAAACACATAACCGGCATACATAAAAGCAAAACAAATAAACTAATAATTATTGTTCTTCTCATCATTGTCTACTATGATAAAAGTTTCCTCCTTTTCACTTTTATAAAAGAGACCATTTGAGGAGCGTAATATACTCACTACGTACCATCATGTAATATATATTCCCCGTTTCATCAATTACTTTTGGATCAGTTGCAAAACCATATTTCTGTGATATCAACGGTAACTCTATAGATGCCACCTTTTCCATATTTTCATTGTATTTTATAAGAAAAGGAAAAATATCTTTCTCATAACTGTTTGGGAAAGCGTATATATAGAAATTACCCGAAAGGTCTTCCCTGACAAAGAAAAAAAAGTAGTTTCTGACTATTTTTTCTTCAAAACTAAATCCCTGTACTATTTCATTGTTAATAAACAGGCGGGGAGGAATAATCTCTCCTTCATTTGACACATCAACTGATGTTACTCTATAAACCCGATTTGTTTTTTCTCCTCTATAAGGATTAAAGATACTTTCACTATCAAAATGAACTAATTGGGCTTTATATTCGGGCTTTTTTCCATATCCATTATCAGTGAGTTTCCTTTGCAGATCAAGCATTCGTTTTGGTCCCATTACTGGTTTACCATTCCGAATCCAGATCCCTCCCAAGCCGCTGTCTGATTCATACGTGATTGTTTTTTGTAATTCACCATAGTGATTGAGCATCAGTATCCTTCTATTCCAAGCATCATGAAACCAAACATTATTGTGCTCATCAGAGGTAATAAATCCCTCAGTTCCCGCAAATTCTAGCAGTTTGAAAATATGAGCGAGTTCACCGTTAAAATGAAATGCCTTTATCGAGTTTTGAACAACATCATATATCCAAATAAGATTATTTGATGTAACCGTAAAATTTGTAGGTCCTATTTTTTCCCAAATATCATATGGCTCACCATTTCTATAGCCAATCTGATGTATTTCGCTGCCCCATTCTAATGTAAAAAGTATACTCTTTTCGTAAGTATTTGATTGCGAAAACGATACAACAGAAAAAGAAAATACTATTAAGATGGTAAAACCTGTTAGATAGTATATTCGTTTCATTTTTAACTCCATTGTTCATTTTACATAGTTTGCATATATGATGGATTTCATAATTCTCTCGTTTTTACAACAGACTCCCGCTTTTAATAATTTTCTTGCAAGCTCAAGTGATTTTTTATGTTCACCAATCTTACTATAAATAACTGCTGCCTACCCCCCGTTTTTTCAGAAGAATGTGAGTTGAGCTGTGTACTTTGGTTTAAACACAGTTCGCCGAACACGTTTAGTACCTTTCGATACTGAGTTAACCAGATAAAACAACTTGTAATAAACGAATCCTGGTATTTCTTTCAATCTCAATCTGTAAACGACTGAACGAGCCATGTCGAGAAAGATATTCAGGCTTTCCAATCCCGCTAACCTTGTATAATAGAATGCTGCTGCTATCCACACCAACGATGACATATTTTTAGGTTCAAGATAACTTAATTGACAAACAATAGTTCTAAAAATAAATGAGTTTTTTATGTGTTACATGAATTAAGATTGATGTTTGATTTATTTTACTTTATGGACTTGATTTATGAGTTTTTTTGCGGTCTGGAGAATAGTGTTTGCAGAGGACCAGGAACCACCGGAGCGGTCGAGGTGCATGAGGTTGGAATCTTCACCGGGGGACCATTGAATCATTTCCTTGGGGTATAGAATACCGATGTTCGGAGTTTTCAGCGCTACCGCAAGCTGGAAAAGATCGGTATTGTGGGTAACAACGAACTTGCAGAAAGACATGAGTCCGGCAACGATGGAAACGGGTCTATCATCGACAAGAATGATTTTTTTACCGAATGATTCTTTGAGTTCAGCCACCATTGCTTTTTTTT
>AQSL01000102.1 GCA_000403035.1 Candidatus Latescibacter anaerobius SCGC AAA252-E07
TCACCGCCCTCTTAAGAAAGGATATATACTATGCGGAGTGAATTAATACCTTTTAAAGAAATGAGCAACCGACGAAGTTTTTTGAAATACATATCGGCGGGCGCTGCGGGTATCGTTGCCGGCTCTCTCTATAAACCGAACAAGGCATCGGCACTGTTTGATTCAAATGATGAAAGCGAAGTATCCTTCGTGACCGGCAAAGACCAGAGAGAGGCATCATACCAGGCGCTGAAACCTCTTGAGAAAGAGATTAAAAAAGCCATAACGGACAAACAGATTGTTATCAAGATTAATTCGGGACAGGTTGCAAAAGATGTCTGGCTCAATGCAACGGATGCCAATTTTGTGCGCGGGATTCTTGATTTTCTCAAACCAATTTATGATACGACTGTTATCGTGGCCGAATCAACCGCAGCCGGACCGACCCAAGAAGGGCTTCAAAGTACGATGGTTGGTTTTGAAAACTATGGTTATATGCCGCTCAAGCGAGAATACAATGTAAAATTTGTCGATCTCAACGATGATTCTGCCACGACGAAATGGATTCTGAATGATAACCGTCATCCTCTGGCAATCAATATAATTGACACGTTCCTTGACCCGGATATTTATCTTATATCTGCGACCCGGTTAAAAGCGCACAATTGTGTTATTGCGACGCTTTCTCTCAAAAACGTGGTAATGGCATCACCGATAAATCATTACAAACAGAAAAAACGTGGGGGCAGAAATGAAAAGCAATACATGCATTCCGGCGGAAACAGAGGGCTGAGTTACAACATATTTCTTCTTGCACACTTGGGTATACAGCCCGATCTTGCCGTTCTCGACGGTGTTGTGGGAATGGAGGGCAACGGTCCTGTCAGGGGAACGCCCATTGAACAGGGTGTATGCCTTGCAAGTACCGACTGGCTTGCCGCAGACCGCCTGGGTGTCGAATTGATGGGCATGGATTACGGCGAGGTGAAATATTTGCAGTGGTGCGCCAATGCCGGAATGGGTATCGATGATCTGTCGAGAATAAAGGTTACCGGCCCGGATTATAAAAAACATATCCTGAAGTACAAACTGAACGATAATATTGATGAGCAGCGCAAATGGATCAGAGAAGATATTACGGACGCATAATAAGATAAAAACGTTACTTCATATTTACTGGATATTTTACATAAATACCAATGGTATTTCAGGAATTACAGGAACGGTAAACAGCCCTTGACTCTGTTCTTGTCTTTTCCCCAATAGAAAAACATCTTCATGCCGGAGCAACAGTTTTCAGAGAACATGATTAAAAACCGGATAGTTAACCGACTGTGAACATATCTCTCAATCGTTTCATTCCGGTTTTCGGGTTCTTAATCCAGAATGATGTTGTGGTATAGAATTACGTTCTTGCATGCTGCATGCTCCATTCGCTTCAAATAGTATAAAAATTGTTCTGAAAAAAACATTGTAACACGCTTGACATTATACATCCTCTTACATACCTTACAGAAATACAACCTTACTAGTGTATTAATCTTCCATAACACGGAGCGATTGAGATGGCAGAGAAAAAAACAAGATCAAGAAAAGACATTTTGGATTTATTCGTTTATGTTCTCATCTGTGTTTCTGTTATTGTAATTGTGTATTATCTTAATCTGTTCCAGATGTTTGACAAGGCGGAATTCACCACGCATGATTTACGATTCCGCATCAGGGGAGTTGAAAAACCACCCGATGATATTGTCATTGTCGGAATTGATGCACAGACACTGGATCTGCTCGGGCTCATTGGCTTTCCACCGAGAAACTATCATGTGCCGCTTATCGAAAACCTGTTCAGGGCAGGGGCGAAAGCCGTGCTTTTTGATGTTCTCTTTCTCGTGAATACAGGTGAACAGGGGGATTTCGGCCCTTTGCCATCCTTCAATGATTCCCTTCTCGCCGAAACTTTTTTTATGTACCCGGAGACCATAATTGCGCGTAAAATTGCACGACCGATGGAAGAAGCTACGCAGCAGTCTGCCGGAGAACCCCCGCTGCCCATTCCATTATTCCAGAATTCCGGCCAACTGGCTTTTGTTGATATGGTGCATGACAGTGATTCAATTGTCAGACGTGCAAGGCTTATTTCGTACGACCAGGGTGATGAAAAGACCTGGCAGTATTCGTTTGCGCTCAAAGCTGCAATGTTTGCCATTGATGCCGATACCGCCTGGGTGGATGAAGAGAAACGTCTGGCCTATGTCGGTGACCGGATCATTCCGCTCGATGACCACAGGCCGCCGAGTATGATAGTTAACTTTTCACAGGATGAAGTATCATTTTCGAACAGCGGCGGATATATCTCGTATGAACAGGTGCTGGATCCGGGAGAATTCGGGTTGGAGGCGCTGATTAAGTTAAATCGCTTCAAGGACAAGGTTGTTCTTATCGGCGCGGCATATCCGGAATCAAAGGACTGGGAAAATACCCCTTTTTATCTCGGCACTTCTCTTTTCAGCGCCTCAGAGTACCCCACGTACGGTGTGCATGTTCATAAGAACATTGCGGATACCATCATCAGCGGGCGTTTCATTCCGCCGACAACAAAATTTCAGCTTTTTATATTCATTGCTTTGATGTCAATTCTTGCAACGGCTGTTAATTTTAAATTCAGAGGATTTATGGGGCTTTTACTCAGCGTGGTGATCATAGCCGTTTATTCTGTGATCGCTGTATACCTGTTTGTAAACAACAGGCTTTTAATACCTATAATCGCTCCCGCTTTTGCGGTCGTTTTGTTTAATTATATCAGTACGAATACATATAATTTCCTGATGGAGCGCAAGCAGAAGGCGATGATCCGCGGGACCTTTTCCCATTATGTTCCCGGTTCGGTTGTCGATGAACTTCTGAAAAATCCGGAGATGCTTACGCTCGGCGGCGAGGAACGGGTTATGTCTGTCATTTTCAGCGATGTGGCCGGATTCACATCCATTTCCGAAAAATTGACACCGACAGAGCTTGTGGAACTTCTTAACATGTACCTCTCTGCAATGACCGATATTGTTCTTGACTATAACGGAATTATCGATAAATATGAGGGCGATGCGATAATGGCAGAGTTCGGTGCGCCGCTGCCCGATGAGGATCATGCGCTGAAAGCCTGTTATACCGCAATTGATATGCAGGTAAAGCTTGCGGAACTTCGTGAGCAGCTTCTCAGCGAAGGTGGTCCTGGACTCAGGGCGCGCGTGGGGATAAATTCCGGCCCGATGGTTATCGGAAACATGGGTTCTTCGAAGATTTTTGACTATACTGTTATGGGTGACAATGTCAACCTCAGTTCCCGTCTCGAGGGCGCCAACAAGGAGTACGGCACCTATATTATGTGCAGTGAGGCAACCAGGCAGATGGTAGAACATGAGATCATAACACGTGAACTGGACCTGTTACAGGTGAAAGGAAAAACAGAGGGTGTTCTTGTTCATGAAGTGCTCGCGAGAAAAAACGACGGTATCAGTGATATCAGGAAAAAAGCAGTTGACAAGTATCTCGAGGGACTTGCCGCCTATAAGGAACGTCGGTGGGATGACGGGATACAATTATTCAACGAAGCTCTCTCTCTCGACAAAGATGACAGCCCATCTTCCGTTTACCTTGAACGGTGCGAGCAATTTAAAATTACCCCGCCGCCTGATGATTGGAATGGCATATTCATTATGAGGACGAAGTGATGCTTGCAAGCGGTGTGATAACTCTTACAACTGATTTCGGAACTCGTGATCCCTATGCCGGAATAATAAAAGGAATAGCATTGTCTATCAATCCCAATGCACGTCTTATTGATATAACCCATGAAATTCAGGCGCATGATATTACGAATGCATCCTTTATGATCGCCAACACCTACAAATATTTCCCTGTCGGTACCGTTCATGTCTGTATTGTTGATCCCGGTGTCGGAGGGAATAGAAAAAACATAGGTATCCTTACAGAACGGTATTTTTTCATCGGACCGGATAATGGTATTTTCACGATTGTGTCAAAAAAAGAAAAAATTGTGGAAATTCGTGAAATTACCAAGCAACCTTTTATTCTGAATAAAATTTCCGATACCTTTCACGGCCGTGATGTTTTTGCGCCCTGCGCAGGTTATCTTTCGGCGGGGAGTAGTTTTTCAGATATTGGTCCGGTTGTAGAGAAAATCATTTCAATTGAACATCCGGAATTGGTTGAAAACGGGAGTATTATTATCGGTGAAATAGTTTCCATAGATTCATTCGGAAACTTGATAACAAATATTTCAAAAAAAAAATTTTTGTCATTTGCAAAAAATTACGCATTTGAAATATATTATGCTTCAGAACGGTTTCATAGAATTAACAAGCAATATGCCGATGTAGAGTTCGGAAAGCCCCTTGTACTGTTCGGTTCTTCCGGTTTTCTGGAAATATCCATGAACGGTGGCAGTGCAGCATCATATTTTATGACCACGGTGGGAACTACGGTGACTATCAGGAGATATTAATGGAATGGTTTGAACGGTGGTTTGGGGAAGAGTATCTTCTCGTGTATGAGCACAGAAATATCAAAGAAGCCGAACATGAGTCTCAAGCAATAAGCAAATTTCTCGATCTGAAAAAAAATGATTTGATACTTGATTTATGCTGCGGCCCGGGCAGACATGATACTTTTTTTGTTCGCATGGGATACAGAATATATGGCATTGACTTTTCTATGCCGTTGCTTAAAATCGCATCCGAAGCAATTTCTATCGGTAAAAAATACCCCCGTTTTATACGAGGTGATGTGCGGATGCTGCCATTTGATGACGGTGTATTCGATGCAATTCTAAATCTGTTTACATCATTCGGGTACTTTGACGATGAAGGAAATCAAAATCTCATCAAGTCTATTGCACGGATTTTAAAGACCGGCGGACATTTCTTCATTGATTACCTTAACCCGATAAAAGTAATGTCTGAACTTGTGGAAACATCAAAAAAAGAAAAAGAGGGCATCAGGATTGTTGAAGAAAGAAGACTCGATCACGATACCAAACGTGTTGAAAAAACAATTACGCTTACCTGGGACAATAATTCTCAGACTTTTCGTGAATCTGTCAGACTTTACACCGTTGAAGAAATGCTTAGCATGATAGAAAGCACCGGTCTCAAAACAAAAAATGTTCTTGGTTCAATGAATGGTGAATCATACGATAAGTCTTCGGAACGCATGATCGTTTTTGGCTCTAAAAGGTGACAGACAACATGCTTAAAGCGGTACATTCGGGAACATTTTTCGGTGAACACAGTCCTCATGGGATACCCTCCGATACAGATAGTCCGGAGATTGATCTTCTCCTCGAAAAAGTACATTCTCTCGATTCCTCATCGTACCCTTTACAGGCACTCAAAACAATTCTTCTCCGTGAAAATGAACTCATTGGTGCCGGTCGGAAAACACTTGATATAATCAGAGCAATTGACAATGATACGGTATTTGTTGTATGCGGTCAGCAGGCGGGTCTTTTCGGCGGGCCCCTGTATACCCTTTTCAAGGCGATGCATGCGGTACGGCTTGCATCAATACTTTCCGGACGGACCGGCAAAAAAGTGATTCCTGTGTTTTGGGTAGCCGCCGATGATCATGATTTTCAGGAAGTTAATATCCTCGGTTTACGGTCAGGCGATGGCAGCAAGGCGAGCGTAGAGTATATCCCGGGGAATTATAGAGAGGGTATGCCGGTCGGCGAAATTATACTTGAGGATGATATTGGGAACGCAATAGATACCCTTGCTGACCACTGTATTTCAGGTGAAGCTTCCGCTGGATACCTCGATGTATTGAGAAGTTCGTGGAAGCCGGGTGTCACATGGTCAGATGCCTTTGCCTCTCAACTGGCAAACATGTTTTCAAAGCATGGATTGGTGCTGTTTAATCCCCGCTGGGATGGAATTAAAAAACTTTTCACGGACATTATCAATGCAGAACTGAGCGAGCCGCATGCCTCAACGAAGCTTATCAATGAACGGGCAGATGCATTCAAAACCTCCGGACAGAGGAAAAAAGCCCTCCGCAAACCAGAGGGATCGACCAATCTTTTTTTTGAAATTGAAGGTATCCGTTATCCTTTACGAGCCGATAAGGAAATTTATACGGCCGGTGAATCAACGTTTTCAAGGGAAGAGATGCTCGATATAGTTCAATCTTCTCCCGAAAGATTTAGCCCTGCCGCTGCGTTGAGACCTGTTTGCCAGGATGCCGTTTTGCCTGTTGCAGCTATTATCAGCGGGCCCGGGGAGCGATTGTATCTGAAACAGATTGAAACTGTTTACAGACTTTTCAATGTTGAACGGTCGATTCCCTGGCCGAGAGCATCCTTCACGCTTATTGACCGGCGTACTGTGAGAATCTCCGAAAAAGAACAGATCAGTCTCAAAACGTTGTTTATGGACGTTGATGGTATTCGGCTTGAACTCGCCCGAAAAACATTTCCCGAAGATTTTTCGAGGCAACTGGAATCTTTCGAAACCACAATTCACAGCGGTTTTGAAAGACTTGCCGAACAGATCCGCTCAATCGATTCTACCCTGACTGATTCCGTACGAAAAGAAAAGAGTAAAGTTATTCACTCCATGAAGAAAATAAGAGAACGTGCGGTACGTGCGCACAAAGCCAGACATTCGATTACTTCGAATCGGTTAGCATCGGTTTCATATTTTCTTATGCCCGATGGCGGTCCGCAGGAAAGATGGTTCGGAATTGATGCCGTACTATCTCTCCTTGACAGCGGGGGATTTAATGAGCTTCTTAATCTGACGAGCCCGCAGGAAGAGTTTCACCGGATTGTAATGGAGGAGCAAAGCTAAAAATAAAAAAGAACGCTTTGCGGTTTCGGCACGAAACGTAACAATTTAATGTACGATGTTAATCATCCTTCATCCGTATTTTTTTTGTCAATTCTGGTCCGGAGACATAATGTAAGATTATGGTGAAGAAATGATGAATCGATTACAGGCCTAAAAATAAATCACGGTTGTCGGTGATTTCAGCATTATCTTTCAAATTATTGATAAACCTGGCCATCATAGTATTCGTCAGTTCTCTTTGAAGCCTTTCTTTCAGTTCATTTTTTTCTTCTTCATATTTCGTTTCATCGACCGGAATTTTCTCGGTAAAAACAGCTATACCGCAGCCGCTTTCGGTAACAACGGGACCGGTATTATCCCCGACATTTTCAAGGCCGAAGACTCTGGCCATAAACTTGTTCATCGTTCCAAGACCGGAAATGGTATTATTCCGCGTTACCGTTTCGGTTTTAACCTCTGCAGTAATAAGTGTATCAGGAATAGAAGGTGTTGCATAGACCAGGTCCATTCCGCCTTTTAAAATTTCTGATATACGCCTGATGTGCTCCTCAGCATAATCAAGACGCATTTGGTTTTTAAAATCCTCGGTGACAGGGTCAATTACTTCTTCGAAGGGAGCTATGCCGGGCAGCCTGATTTCTGAAACTTTGAACACATAATACCCGGTATCTGTAATATAAGGGGGCAGTATATCATCTTTTTTTGCCTGGAACGCACGTTTTAAGAGCAATTGTACATTCATACCGATGCCTGGTATGTACTGGGTGCCTTTCTGGAAGAGGGGTGTTCTCGATACCTGCAGAGTGTCTATCTGCGCCCTGAGGGCGAAATCCATACCGCCGTTTACCGATTCGTAAAATGCTTTGACTTTGTTTTCAACCCGTTCTCTCGTTTGACCGGAAGGAATGATTTTCATAAGAATATGACGTGCTTGCACCTGATCGACTTCCGAACTATCTTCCTTGAATAGTAGCGAGTCAACTTTTACAATATGTATTCCGAAACTGGATAAAAATGGATCGGATATCTCACCGGGTTTCATGTTGAAAGCGACATCTTCAAATTCCTTTACCATTCTGCCCTTTCCGAAGAAACCAACAGAACCGCCAAGTCTCTTGCCGCTACTATCCTGATTCCCGGGATCTTCGGAGTATCCGTCTGCAAGTTCCGCAAAATCCTCGCCTTTGTGCGCTCGCTGAGCAAGAAGTTTTGCGCGCTCTATTACTTCGGTTGTATCAGCAGAAGTTGGTAACATCTCAATAGAGACCGTGTCAAGAGAACGCAATTCTTCATGCTTATAATCATCCCTGTGTTCCTCATAATATGCAATAATATCATCGGTTTCAACTTCACCGGGATATTGTCCGAGGTCTGCAGCGCTCACAAAGAGCCAGTCGATTTTTCGCTGCTCGTTTTCCATCAGCCATTTCTCACGGACTTCTGATTCCCTGACAAACAATCCATTATCCAGACTCTGCTGAAGTTTTATTCTTGGAAGCGAACGTTCTGCTTCCGTTTCTATATAATTCAAAAGTTGTCGTCCCTGTGGATCATCGAAGTTATTGGGATCCTGAAGGAAATCCTTGTACTTGGTTAAACTGAAAGCATCGTTCTCGAAGAATGCAGGTATCTGGTAGGCAACCTGCGGAGGATTTGAAAGCATGTAGTTTACCAGTTCTTTGTCGGTGTAGGTAATCCCTCTTTTTTCAATTTCCTGCTCAATGAGAACATTTGTCACTATGTAATCCCAAACTTGCTCGTGTAACTGGCGTTCCTGTTGGTATGTTAACGGCTGATTCGAGCCCAGTGTATCACGTTGATTCCTTATAAGCGCATCATAATTTTCATATTTTATTTCTACACCGTTGATTTCTCCTATCACACCGGACTGGACACCTTTCCGCTGTCCGCCGATATCCATACCCCACTGGAATACTATCATCCCAACAAAAAAAATGACAACAATGATCATGATGATTTTCGTGTTTGATCTCAGTTGCTTTAACATTGATTCTCCTCTCAAAATGTATGAATAACAATTAAAAGCCGATTTTGTTATGAACTTATAAATTTAATGTATTATTCGTTTAAAATCAATTGATTTTCTATACCGGTCATACACAATTTTCCGAACAGTATGATTTGTTTTTATCCGGATTTTCTTATTTTGTTATAACCAGAATTCTCAACACAATAAAAATTACTTGTAAATAAGTTCCTAATATCTTTTATTTTATACTCGATTATTCTCTAAGCGGTCTGTCGTATCACGATTATAATATCCTTAAAATGTAGTAAGTTAAATGAATTTTAATAATGTACCGAACATACGATTATTTTTTTTCGCGAATATATTCGACAGGTGTCGCTTTTTTCCGGCAAAGTACAGAGTTTTTTTTGTTTCTTCTCTTATCGTTCTTATGCCGTACACGATATATGCTGAGGAGCTTATCTGGCCGATTGATTCGCCGAAAGCAATCAGTTCTTCTTTCGGAGAACCAAGACCCGGTCGTTTTCATTTCGGGATTGATTTTAAATCGGGCGGGGTAACCGGAAAAAAAGTGTATGCTCTGGGTGATGGCTATATATACTGTGTGAGAACCTCGCCGTTTGGTTATGGGAAAGCATTGTACATCCGTCTGGATGACGGAAAAACGCTTGTGTACGGGCATCTTTCACAATTTCTGCCTGAAATAGAGGACAGATTATTCGGCTTGCGAATCAAAAAAAAATCATACGATGTCGAGTGGTGGCCGGAACCGAATGAAATACGTGTCACAAAAGGCCAGGTTATAGGCCGTTCGGGTGATACCGGCGGCGGTGCTCCTCACCTTCATCTTGAAATCAGGAATGAAAACAATTACCCTTTAAATCCGCTGGAGCATGGCATTCATGTCCGCGACACACTGCCTCCGGTCATCGAATCGGTACAATTGATACCTTTGGACAATACATCGTCGGTAGATGGTTATCCGGTTGCACGATGGTTTGATAGTTCATCTCCCCATACAGTCCCGGTCTATCTATCCGGAAGAATCGGTATAGCCGTTTCTGCCTGGGACAGGGTTAACTCTTCCAAGAATATTCTCGGCGTTTATCACATAACGCTTGCCATCGACTCGACCATTGTTTTCTCAAAATGTTATGATACACTCCCTTACTCGCTCAATAAATTTGCGGGTCTTGACTATCTTTCCGGAACCTCGTACGGCGGAAACGGTTTAATTTCTGCCCTGTTCAGACGTGATGGGAACCTTGTCGATTTTTACGAGGGAAGAGGGATACTTCACAGTGATGATTCAGACTCAATCAACTATCATACCATTTCCATTCGCGCACGGGATTTTGACCATAATTCAACCGAACATACCGTTCCGGTTGCCTTCGGGAAACGCCCGGAATTATTGTACTGCGGTTACAACGGCGCTGGTGAAATAAACATTTCCGGCATGTGTCATTCCGGCAAATTTGACCGGGCTGAGCTCTGGAGATACGATGATAAAGGCGAATGGGTGCTCGATGTTATGTATCCTTTGCATGATAATCGGTGTGATATAACCTTTGATATTCCTCATGGAAGTTCGAAGTACAGGGCTTTTCTTGTGGGAGAAGATTCGACCAGGTCTCTACCTGTTACCCTCGCATTTCAATCTGATGTTGATTCCGGTATCGATTCACATGAATTGAGGATTTCCACAGAAATGCTTCATGACCGAATCGTGGTGAGAATAGAATCGGAAACGGTACTCGCCTCTCTACCGATTGTCCGGGTTGAAATAAACGGTGTCGAAGCTGATGATTTTCTCTGTCCTGTCCCGGAAGGGGAGACATCCTGGATTACATCGGTTCCGCTTCCCCAAACTCCGGATAATCATATGCATATAAAGGCATTTGGATACGATGATTCCTTTCAACAAGTGTGGTGTGAAACAGAACTTGATTTTTCAGTGATGAGAGAATTCTTCAACACCATCGTTTGTTCGCCGGATAGTCTCGTTACCCTGCATGCTGCTCCCGGATCATTATACCGTTCTGCCCCTGTTGCGGTAGATATAACACAGGCAAAACCATCAAACGGCCTGAAGAAAGTTTCAAAATGCTACAGTATCGTAATAGGCGACGAACCTTTGAAGGAAAGTCTTCGGGTACAACTTGCTCTTGAGTCCGATCCTCCTGACAAAGGGGCGCTTTTTATTTCGAACGATCATGGAAATACAAACGGCAATAACGGGAATAATACATGGCATTTTGTTTCAAATGAGAGAAACGGTAATGTGTTTTACGGGGATATTTATCAGAAAGGCATTGTGGCTGTATTTGAGGACACTACACCGCCTGAACTGATTCCTGTTTTACCGAAATCCGGAAGTTCGGTAACATCCCGCAAACCGCTTCTCAAAGCATGGGTTAAGGATACTGGTTCCGGTATCGAGGGCTCGGATAGTATTGTCATGTCGATCGACGGTATTCAGATATATGGAGAATACGATTACGAGGCGCATTATGTCAGCTACAGACTTTATAACGATCTCTCTTTAGGCGAACATACGGTGAAGATTACAGTAACCGACAGGGTGGGCAATGCAAGAACCCGTTCATGGAAATTCGGAATTCGACAATAGAAGCGGTTTACAATTTATGAAAAGGAAAGGCAGAAGGCAGAAGGCAGAAGGGAGAAGGGAGAAGTTTTTTAAGTTGATAGCTGATATTTTTCTAAAGAAATAAATCATCAATATGGGGGATTATTGCGGGAGTGGATTGTGGAATAGTTACATAGAAATTCCTCTGGGATCATCCACAGACTCGTTGTATATAATGAAGGAGAAATTAAAAGATTTTATCTTACAGATACGTGCAATAGATTACGGTGATATCAGATTAAATATTGTATAGTACATATTAAATTGCTGTTTCGAAACCTTATTATCATTCCACACGGTTTAATTTCCACAAAGGGGGCGAACATTCCCAAAGAGTTTTTATTGGAGTTTCTACTCTTTTTTCTTTACCAAACCATCCAATTTTTTTGTATATGATAGTTCCGGAAACAAAAAACTGTAATGGTCTGTTTCTATGGTCTTTAGGGTCTGATAAGTTTTTGCCAGTTAAATTGTCATGAAGAATGTAAGCAATGTTATCACTATATATTTCTATTCTTTTATCACTTGGAATTAATATCACGTCAAACTTTTGATTATTTTGTAATATTTCATTATTTAACTTAACGTGTATTTGAACATATATTTTTAAGTCTTGTTTTAAATGATTTACTAAATAAAAGCGGAAAAAAAGACCAGTTACAGTAGGATGTGTTACATTATCTCGTTCAAATATGTCACTACATATTTTTGATGGATATGATGATGGTTTGATAAATTCAAATACTTTTAATAATAAACCAAGAATTGCTTCCATAATATATCTATCATTAAAATTTTAAAAAAGTTGGTGATGAAATTACTTAATATACAAGATATTTTAGTTTAACTGAATTTAAAAAACACTATTACGAACGCCACTGTTTCCTCCACCGGCACATCCTCAGTCCTGTCCGCATATATCGGATTCAAGCAGAGCGGTCGGTAGTGGTTACTTTCATACGATTTGCTTTTCATTCTTCTTTACTACAACTGTTGCTAAGTCATTTCATCTATCAGCTTCAATGGATGTGCTAAAACAATTTCATATTCTTGATTGTACTCATAGATGATCCCTGTCACTTCGTAGTAAAAGAATGGAGACTCAACTATTCTGAAAACTGGGCCACCACTCCAACCACCGAGATTTGCATGCGGAGGAATCCGCTTGGGATCTGTAGATAGCGAATTCTCTATATTCAGGGCCATCCCCACATTCCTATCGTTCTCACTTTCAAGCTTGCCTATGAAGGAAACGAAATCAAAGTCGATTTTTCCATCGCGTGAATGACGGTAAGAGCCTGGGTATCCACTAAACGACACAAGATCACCTGTCGAAGGTGCTTCTGGTGGCCATGACCGCGTAGTCGCTGTCTCAAGGTGAGCGGCAGTGGCATACACTTTCGATAGCCGAAAGATGGCTATATCGGGTGATCGGGAGCTAGTGATCAGCATATTCGATGGATCGAACCGGGCCTCTCCAATCTGGCACGTCCGTTCCGGATCAGAATTATAACACTTCATGCACTCGTCAGCGACGTGGCCGGCTGTGACGCCTAATATCTGACTATCCGTCGATATACAAGTAATTGTACCATTTCGTAGTTCGTTGCGTTCGTTGCGCCAGAAGACAGGAGCAGTATGCTGCTTGATTGCGAGTCGCACCGACCGTAAATATGGTTGAAGCATCTTCAGTCGTTTCTGTGTTGATTTATCGGCCATCTCACTCATAGTAATTTATCGGATTAAGACATATCAGTTGTTTACGGTGACCTTTATTCGAGTTGCTCCTCAATACACTGCACAATACGTGTCAGTCGTTGGTTGTACTCAGTCCTATCCTGACCGTAATGCGCTCGTCGGTGACAGTTCGGGTACAGGACTTTCATCTACTCCAGAGTTTCTGTCAATGAGGATTTTATCGCCGTTTTGTAGTGTGGTATTATTTACACTTTTATACAATGAAATCAAATCATATGTTCGCCGGGATAGTCGTATGGCTCTCCACCTCCGATGAAAGACCAAATAAGAAACATGACTCCAATTCCCCCAACTATGCCTCCAATGATAAATATTGATAAATAACTGCCTGGTCGATCAGGATCACCTTTCCAAGCCCAAACCAAGACTGTCCCACCGATGATGAATCCAACAATAAATCCGTAAAGATAAATCACAATTCATCCTCCTTGTCTTGTCCCTCCTGCACTGCAATGAGGTCGAAATCGTCTATTAAATGAGCATTATCTATTTTCAAAATTTTATTTTTGCACTATTCAAGGGAGTTTCCTTCAAACTCTTTGGACGTTGGTTTTCTTAAAATGAATAATGAAACAATTATGACAATCGCGACACCAATATCAATGATGGTCCAAATACTCATATTTAAGTATACTGGTATAATTGGATTAAATAAAAAGGCTATTACACCGTAAGTCCATGCCCATCCAATTTCTTTAAGTATGATTGAATAATAAGCTCCGTATGCTGTTATACCACAAACAACAACTCTAAGTAAAGTGTAATATGCATAAGGATGACTACCAAGTGCACCTAATAATAAAATTATAGCAATAATTCTAGCAATCATAAATCCTATTTTTGTACTCATAATATTATTTTCCTATTTCACCAACACCATCTTCCTCGTCTCAGTGAAGACATTTTCTGATGAGAATATCACTTTATTTCTGCCAAACCGTATAGCCTCGCTTTTTTAAACTTTCAGCGAGTAGAATTTCCATTTTCATTGCTTCTTTTCTGGAACTAATTGGATTATACTCTACATACAAACTCGGCATTAATCTAATCCCATATTTATATACGACTGTAGAAGATAGTTTAAAGCCCCTTTTTCCACGCATTCCTGACATATGCTGATTGAACCGATAACGATTCTTTCCACATCGAGCATTTTTCCGAATTCCACTGCGCAAGAATCAGTAACACAACCCGTATTCTGTACCTCAAACTGTTCAAAAATCTTATCCATCTGAGTACGTTCAATAACCATGTATTGATCCCTGTCAGAATCCCTGTATTGACCTGATCTTAAAGTCTGAGACACCCGTGAACGCAATCGTTCGGATATTACTGCAGCTTCAGTAAGAGGTATTCCCCCGGGATCAAAATTGAGTACTGCAATAGTGTATGTTTCGGTTTCCTGCGCCCATGATACATGCGGAGGAATAAAACCTGTTAATGCGAGGAATAAACATAAATAAGCGGATACTAATTTTGCAAACATTACATATTCCCACGGACATTCATTTGTATATATGTAATATTAAAATAGTATGTTTTTTTATGAATTGCAAATATTTTTATTCATTGAATGGTTTCAAAGAGAATACAATCTTTTTTAAATTATCTGCTTATCGAGTTTAAACAGCATCCTTTATT
>AQSL01000103.1 GCA_000403035.1 Candidatus Latescibacter anaerobius SCGC AAA252-E07
GATTTAATCAGGGCATAAAAGTCCCGTGAAAAACTATCATGCCCGGGATGTAAGCTGTCAAGGGTCAGAGCGAAGCGTTGATTTACAAGCCCTTAACAGCAACACAGTCATATATTTTATAAAAGGGTGCGTGAAAAGACTTTTTCACCACGCTCCTAAATTGAGCACTATTTATCAGTAAGAACATTAAATATATTGAATTACATACAGAATAAGAATGCATATCAATGTTAACCGTTCGATAAATTCACAAACAAACAAGGAGGAACAAAATTGGCTGTTACCACAATCGATTGGATTATAGTTGCCGGTTATTTTATGATAATCTTCGGGATAGCCTGGTGGGTGATTACAAAAAGGAAAGATACAACTACCGATTATTTTCTGGCGGGTCGCGAACTGGGCTGGTTCATTATTGGAGCTTCGATTTTTGCTTCCAATATCGGTTCGGAACACTTGGTGGGACTGGCCGGTTCCGGCGCCACTGATGGTGTTGCAATGGCTCATTATGAGCTGCATGCCTGGTGTCTTCTGATTTTAGGCTGGGTCATGGTACCCTTCTACATGCGCTCGAAAGTTTTTACCATGCCCGAATTTCTGGAGCGACGTTTTTCGCCGACGGCACGAACAATCCTTTCGGTTATTTCCCTCGTGGCCTATGTGCTCACCAAAATTGCCGTGGGTATTTTTGCCGGTGGTATTGTTTTCAGCGTTCTTTTGCCGGATATCGATTTCATGGGACTGGACAGCTTCTGGATCGGCTCTATTCTTGTAATCGTCCTTACGGGTTTATATACAATCATTGGCGGTTTGCGTGCGGTAGCCTATACTGAAGCGTTGCAGACCATTATTCTTGTGCTGGGCTCAATATTAGTGACAATTTTTGGTCTGAAAGCATTGGGAGGCTGGGGCCAGTTACGTGAAATATGCGGTTCGGATATGTTTAACCTTTGGAAACCGCTGGTACCGGATGGCATGCAGTCGACCTGGGCACCGGTTCGGGAAGCAGGCCGCATGGCATGGTATTTCAACGACAATTACCCCTGGCTCGGCATGCTGTTTTGCGCACCGATTATCGGGTTGTGGTATTGGACGACCGACCAATATATTGTTCAGCGTGTCCTTGGAGCTCCCAATGAGCGTGAGGCCCGGCGTGGTTCAATTTGTGCGGCCTTTTTTAAATTATTGCCGGTTTTCATCTTTATTATTCCCGGAATGATCTGTTTTGCCTTAGCCGAAAGCGGTCAGAACGCATTTATTCAGCAGACATTGCTTGATTCACAAGGACAACTGATGCGGGATAATGCGCAAAGTGCATTTCCCCTTCTGGTGGCAACCGTATTGCCGGTAGGAGTGCGCGGTATTGTTGTGGCAGGCCTGTTAGCAGCTTTGATGAGTTCTCTGGCGGGTGTGTTTAATGCTTCTTCCACCTTGTTCACCATGGATTTCTATTCCAGATTTAAACCGAACTCCTCACAGCATCAACTGGTCTGGGTGGGGCGAATCGCGACCACCATCATGGTATTGATCGGTCTGTTCTGGATACCGGTCATTCGTGGAGGCAAGGGATTGTATGACTATCTGCAAGGAGTACAGGCATATCTGGCACCTCCGATTTTTGTTGTCTTTTTCCTTGGTGTCTTAATGAAGCGGCTCAACAGTAAAGGATGCCTGGCTGCTCTTTTAACCGGCTTTGCCATGGGGCTGTTCCGATTAGCCATTGATACACCGGTCAAACTCTTCAGTAATTTTGCCTATCAGGAAGATACATTTTTCTGGATTGTGAATAACATCTTCTTCCAATACTATAGTTTGGTGATACTCCTTGTTTGCGTGGCGGTTATGATTGTTGTCAGCTATATGACTCAGGAACCGTCGTATGAAAAAATCAGCGGGTTAACGTACTCGACCATGACTGATTCAGATCGTGATCAAACCCGTTCAAGCTGGAGTGCACTCGATGTTGTGACTTCCGGGGTCGTGCTTGCGCTGATTGCTGCGGCGTATTTGTATTTCACAGGATAAGGTTCACAACAATCAGGCAACTGAAGCCCCGCTGCAGGATACTCCGGAATGTGTTCGTCGGACATACTGTCTAAGTTCCGGTTTGTAGTGATGTTCTTTCACCTTTCTAAAATATGATGGCGTTCTCAGAGGGCGGTGAAACAGGACTTTTCACGCACCCTGTATTGAAATATAAATCGTTTGTTGTTGTCAAGGGCTTGTAAATCAACGCTTCGCGTTGACCCTTGACAGCTTAAATCCTCAACCGTATAGTTTTTCACAGGGATGACAACATGGTACTCTCAGTGCTTGACTGGGCCACAATCATTATTTTCTTCGGTGTTACGTTTGCAATCGGTTTATTCTTTGCACGAAAGAAGAGCACATCAAGGGATTATTTCCTTGCCGGAAACAGGGCCGGATGGTTTGCAGTCGGGGCATCGATCTTTGCGGCAAATATTGGCAGCGAGCATTTCATTGGTCTTGCAGGGTCCGGAGCAGCAAGCGGGCTTGCAGTCGGCGCTTACGAATGGGCCGCTGTATTCTGCCTTTTTATACTCGGATGGGTGTTTCTTCCCTATTATTTGAAGAGTAAAGTGTTCACCATGCCGGAATATCTCGAACGCCGTTATAATCCCCAGTGCCGGTTGTTTCTGACTATAATATCCCTTTTCGCATATGTGTTTACAAAGATTTCCGTTACCTTATTCGCAGGAGCAATACTGCTCAAGGTTGTAATCGGCTGGCCGCCGCTTCTTTCCGCGGTTCTCCTCGTTATTGCAACAGGGATTTATACGATTCTCGGCGGGCTTTCTGCGGTTATATACACAAATATGATCCAGGCGATAGTTCTTATCGGAGGTTCCATTATCCTCACCATTATAGGGTTGGATAATGTCGGAGGTTTCGAAGGATTACGAGCGGCGCTTCCACCCGATTTTTTCCACATGATTAAACCCGTGCATCATATGGTATATCCATGGACAGGAACGACCATAGGTATATTAATCCTCGGCACCTGGTACTGGTGCACAGACCAGGTGATAGTCCAGCGTGCGCTCGGTGCGAAAAACCTTACCCATTCGAGAGCAAGCACTCTTTTTGCTTCATCGCTGAAAATACTTCCCGTTTTCATACTTGTTCTTCCCGGACTTATCGCACGTGTTCTCTGGGCTCCGGAACTCCAGGCAGATCCGGATCTGGCCTATCCTCTCATAGTAACACGGCTCATGCCTGCCGGTATGGCGGGCTTAATGATAGCTGCGCTTCTCGCAGCGCTCATGTCATCGCTCAGTGCTGTCTTCAACTCCTGCTCCACCCTCATTACCATGGACATTTACCGGAAGATACAACCCGATGCTTCCGAAACGAAACTGGTGCTTGTCGGCCGATGGGTTACTGTCGGCATTGTTGCGATATCAATTATCTGGATTCCTGTTATCCGTCTTCTCTCAAACCAGATATATCAATATTTACAGAGCATCCAGTCATATATCGGCGCCCCTATCACAGCGGTATTCCTTACAGGTATTCTATGGAAACGTGCCACAGGAAAAGCCGCAATTTATACGCTTATTACCGGTAGTGTGATAGGTGTGCTCAGGTTTATGACAGATATTCTTTCAGCCAGGGGATTTTCAAACTTCGGGCCATTAACTATTCTTACCGGATATGCATTTCTTAATTACTCCGTATTAATGTTTTTCTTCTGCGTCCTTTTAATGGTAGTACTATCGCTTTTAACTCCAAAACCGGGCATGGAGAAGATTAAAGACCTGACATTCTCGGCGAAAACCATGTCTGCGGGTGTGAGCAGGGTATGGACCATAGTTCATATCGCAGTTACACTCCTTGTCGGTGTAACAGTGATAATCCTGTGGGTGAACTGGGCATAATTATTCGCACTACCGCAGTATCATGAGAAAAACTATTCGTCTGAATACCAGATTCAGGTATGATAACGTAGTTTTTCTGATAAGAGTCGGATAGTAATTATCAGCCGTAAGCTTTGAGCTTTAAATCCGATGAAAGGGAAAAACATTCACCATCCCGTTTCGAACTTCATTGACACGGGTTTCGATTAAACGTATATTATAAAGACTTTTTTTGATTGCAGATAATGCTCTTTTGAAATCATGTCTTTTAAAGGGATTATGAGTGCCAGCATTACTTTTTTTCATTATTCTTATCATGGTGAGCGGTTGCGAGACTGACAAGGAAAAAAGTATTACGGGGGATTATTTTAACAGGTCTCCCGGAAACCTTGAAAGTATCACTGTCGATCCCGATTCGATCAGTACCGCTGTTACCTATAAGGCACAAATCGGGTATGAATCGTATACGCTCGCCGGCAGGTATGAAAATATCACCGCATTTTCCGTTTTCAAATTTTTCAAGCTCAGCCAGTCAGTTATCGACAGTCTTTTTGTTGCAAAGCTGCAGGTTACTGTCAATAATATCTGGAAAACGGGAGATTTCGAGTTCGGTATATACCACACAACATCGGACTGGTCTGATACGACACGGCTTGATAACGATACTTTTACTGCCGGTCTCGGATCCCCGATTTCAGTAGTTTCCGATACATCGAGTTATGTGTCAACATTAACTTTTAACATACCTATTGATGAATTTTCCACCTGGAGCGACTATGGATCATTTCTGATAAAAAATACTGAGTCCGGGATGGCTATGGCCAGCCTTTCTTCGGATAATTCAAGCAGTTCACCTTTCATCGAAATTGTCACCCATAATGCCGGAAGTCTTGATACGACGAAAGTTAAAAGTGTTGAAGGCACCTATTATATTATACATGAGGGCGTTGATATCGACAAACCTGTTCTTTCTGACGGTGGTGCTTCCGGATTTGTATTACATATAAATCTGCCCGAATTTGCCCCTTCACCTACAGCAATACATAAATGCATATTAACCATGGCACTGAAAGAAAATCTCATTCCAACCAGCTTTCTGCCGGTATATATATACCAACTTACCGAGGGATTTACAACATTCGAGGATATCAGCACAGTTGCCGGTAATGTTATCGATCTGGTGATAACGCCAGATGTAAGTATTTATACTATTGATATATCGGATTATATCGACAGCTGGCATAATTTCGGCAAGCCCAATTACGGCCTTTTGTTCAAACCTTTGCCGATATGTACCTCACCCAATTATGCTGTCATTGAACCTGTGGATTCACTGGTTATTACTTACACGACACTGCCGGAGGTTGATTGATTATGCGTTTTTTAATAATTGCACTTATCACGGCAGCATTGTTTTCATGGGCATCGGCGGGTTCATGTGGTTCACCCTATGCCGCCAATGGTATCGGGAATACTATTGTCGATGATTACGGCCGTTCAAGGGGTATGGGCGGAACCGGTATAGCGAACGGTGACGGGGTGAATATAAGAAGGGACAATCCTGCTCTTATTGCTGCATTTGATAAATATACCCTTTCGTACAGTATAATTTTTGATAATATCAAAACAAATATGAAGGGGAGAGACAGCGAGATTTCCCGGAAAATTGTACCAAACACGATAAAAATTGTTCTTCCTGTTTCAAAATATTTTGTAGTAGGATGGGGACTTTCTCCCTATTCAAAAACCGACACAAAGGTAATGATAGAAAATACGCAAAACGCTATCCGTATAGATGATAAAGTATCTTCTTCGGGTGGTTTAACTGTTTCATCGACAACCTTTGCCGGATCATATAAAGACATCATAAAATTCGGGTTTTCTTTTAATTATAATTTTGGTATGATACAGGAGGACTGGGAAAGGTCTTTCCCGTATAATGACGATTTTAAAGATTCCGTATATTATATAAAAAGGAAATACAAAGGTTATAGTCAATCCATAGGATTTCTGGCGCATATTACCGAAAACATAACCTTCGGTGCCGGATATACTACAAAAAGCGACATGGACCTTGATACGTATGCCGTTACCGGATTCATAAACAATCCCGAAAATCATTTATCCGGGAAAACAGTTACTCTGCCCTCAAACTTGAGTTTCGGAATTTATTCCGATTTTAACGAACGGGTTCAGGCTGGTATGGACATTGCGTTCGTACAATGGAAAAATGCCGCCAGAGAAGCGGTAGAAAAAGAAATGTATAACAATACATACCGTGCGGGTATCGGGATACGGTTTATACCTTCAACAAGAACAAGAGCATTATATATCGCCAAATTACCCCTTTCACTTGGACTCAGGGTTGGTACTCTCTATTATAAGAGTTATCCCAAAATCAACACCATATCCGAAAAGATGGTCACATTCGGTATTGAATTACCGTTTAAAGAGAATCTTGGAAGCATCGTTACATCATTTGAATATGGTACAAGAGGGGATAAAAACAAAAATGGGTGGGATGAAAATATCATGAGCGTCGGAATCGCATTGATAGGAAGAATTAAGTAGGTAATTGCATATGCGGGCGCTTTATATAATATTATTCTTGTGTATTTTTTCGTATACTGCCAGAGCAGAAGAAATCAGATTCTTAACATCAAGTTTTAGCCGGGCACGATCCCTCGCAATGGGGAGTGCTTATCATTCACTCATAGATGATTTTTCTGCAGGCCTCTATAATCCCGGGGCTTTCAGGCTTAATAACACACGAGGAAACCGTATTTACAGACTTTTTTTCAATCCTGCAGGAATGGCTGTTGCATTTTATGATTACTCAAAATATGATCTTAATTTTATTGAGGATAACAAACTCACTGTTACCGAGGGATTACTCTCTGCAGCGCTGTTATTTAAGGGCGCGGTGCTTACAACCCGGCGGCTGGATTTCGGGATAAATCTTGGTGAAGAAATTATAAGTGATTCACGACTCAAACACGGTGAACGTTTTTATTCAATTGAAGGGAATACTTACGGTTCCTTCAACTCTGCATTTTTTAATTTTAAGATAGCGTCGACGGTTTCACTTGGTATGGCAGGAACGTTGTATAAATCGAGAACCGAAAGTCAAACAACTTACAAAGGGGGCTACACTTTCGGGGTTCTTTTGAACCCAAATCCAAAATTAAATGTCGGTATAGCGTACAACGATATTCCGGAAGAATTTTCAAAGGCACGTTTTTTTCTTGAGAGCATCGAGGGAGGAACCGTAACGGGCGGTATATCATATTATCCTGATGAAAAAACGATTGTTTCGATTGATCTCAGAAATCTTAACAAAGAGGATAAACTTGCCTCACGGGAGATACACACCGGATTTGAAAGGATTTTCCGTGAAAGAATTGCATTAAGGGCCGGTTATTACAGAAAAAAGCTGGCCAATAATAATGTTTATTCCATAGGTATTGGCATTTTACCGACATGGGGAAAAATCAGTAAATTTGTTAACTCAACACGCAGCGACATACTCTCATATACATTGATATCAGAAGAGAACGGTTACAAATGTCGCTGGCACGTCTTTTCACTGTTACTTCGGTATTAAAAGCAGGAGGAATTGCCATGAGAAATCTGATGAAGCTTGCGCTGCTGTTTCTGATCATACTTTCTTGTATAGGTTGTTCTATAGGTAAAGTTTCAAATCTCGAGAAAGCGAATAAACAGCAGCAGAATTATCTCAAGGAACTAATCGGTATGGTAGATCGTAATTCTGCCAGAGTCAAGGAAACAGAAAGTGAACTTGACCAGATTAACCAGAGATTAACCGATCTCGAAAATAGAACCGCCGTAACACAAACCGATAAAAACGCAGAAATCCAGGAAATCAAAGAAAATATCTCTTTTGTGAGCGATCAATTATCACGAATAGATAAATCAATGCAAACCCAGAGACCACGTCCGATCCCACAAGGCACAAGCGCTTTTAAGCCGGGTGGTTTCAATGTAAGCACATCTTACAGCGCGGCGCTTGACAGTTACAAAGCAAAACGTTACGAAGAGGCAATAAGCGGGTTCAAAGAGGTTTTGACCGTATCGCCACAATCGACCCTTGCAGATAATGCACAGTACTGGATTGGGGAATGTTACGATGCCATAGGAAATTATGACCAGGCATTAAGCGCTTTCAACAAGGTCTTTGATTATCCGGAGAGTAATAAGCATTCCGATGCACAGGTTAAGATCGGATTAGTATATGTCAAGCTAGGTAAACTGGATCTGGCAAAGGAAGAATTTAAAGCTGTTATCGACAACTTTCCCGATACAAATGCTGCCAGCATCGCAACTTCACAACTCGGCAAACTGGGAGAGTAATGATTTTGCTTTATTGCCGTAAAGGCCTCATTCACCTGGCTTATGTAGTGCTCTTAACCGGATGTCTAAGCTGTAGTAATGCCTTTCGGAGTAACGAACAGTTTCAAAGTGATATTCCACCATCAAACTTACATGTCGGGGAAAAGGCGATTACATCGGCTCTTGTAAATTCAGAGATTCCCGAAGGGTATGGCACTGAAGTTGTATGTATTGTGGATGGTGAAGGCAAAGCTGACAAACTCCTGGAGATAAGCGCCTCAGAATTTCTTTTGAGTCATGGGTACAAAATTTTTACAAAAAAGCAATTAACACCTGTATTCAGATTCAGTCTGGATACGCTTTATGTGAATCTGGACATAAAGCGCTCGGAACATGAGGGGAAAGTGATACAGAGATATTCTGAAGCACGTGTCAGCGCGGTTTTTCACACATCATCCGGAAATAAGGAAGTTTACATGGGCCGTGGAACCCACGAAGATTCGTTTCCATGTACGATGCTGGATACTGTAGGACACAATGAATCGTTTGTAACATTTTTTTCTGCAAATGAGAAGATTACGGAAAGGGTAAAACCCTTTTTACTTGGTATTGGCATGTCGACATTACTCTGGTTGCTTTATTCTTATCGAGGGTAACATGATTCGAGGTTGTATGAGTAAGGGTAAATATACATTTCTTTTTATATTTATATTAATCTGTTTCGTTTCCGGGTGTTCATCTTCTATCAGACAGGAGACGGATAACGAACAATTCTATTTCCAGCGCGGCATGAATTACATGGAAAAAAAAGATTATGTCAAGGCAATTGCTGATTTTCAGACAGTTGTAGAATCATATCAGGGTTCCAGAATAATCGACGAGGTTCAGTACATGCTTGCCCAAGCGCATTTCATGAATGAGGATTACCTGACTGCTGCCTATGAATACGAACGTGTTTATATGGATTATCCCTCGAGCAAGTACGTTCCCGATGCAAGATTCAAGAGAGCCTTATGTTATTATAATGAATCCCCAAAGGCAGATCTGGATCAGGATAATACCTTACTTGCTATGGATGATTTTAACCGGTTTATCGATAATTATCCACGTCATGAATATGTGGCCGAAGCCCAGAAATATATCGATGAACTCAGGGCAAAACTTGCTTATAAAGTATACAGAGCAGCCGAATTATACAGGAAACTCAAGAAGTACGATGCGGCTCTTTTGTACTACAGATTTGTCATACAGGATTACCCGAGGACTATCTGGGCAAACGAAGCCCGATATGGAATGGGTCTTATATATTTGAAGCAGAAGAATTTTGAAAAAGCGCAGGAGATGTTCAAGTTTTTGATTAATACAAATACGAGAAAAGATATTCAAAATCGAGCATCAGAAAAGTTATCCGACATTGAAAAACGAATCAGCCGTAAAAAGAGTAACTAAAAGCATAGGCCTATTCGGCGGCACATTTGATCCGGTTCATTACGGACACCTGATAATTGCCGAAAGCATCCGTGAGCAGGCAGGCCTTGATATTGTGACATTCATTCCCGCGGCAAATCCTCCGCATAAACACTATGAACTCATGTTTGATGCAAAACAGCGTTTCGACATGCTGTCGAATGCAGTCAGGGATAATCCCAAGTTCAGCATATCAGACATCGAAATACAGCGTGAGGGCCCATCCTTTACCATAGATACTATTCGCACAATAAAACGCGAACTCCCCTCAGAAACCAAACTTTCATTCATCGTAGGCAAGGATAATCTCTACGAACTGGAAACATGGAAAGAAACAAAAGCAATCCTGGAGGAATGCACAATCCTTGCTGCCGATAGAGTATGTGAAAAAAAACACGACATTCCTGACTGGATGAGATCAAAGGTTGTTTTCATAAAAGTGCCGCTCATCGAAATATCCTCTTCCGAGATCAGAAAAAGAATCAGGGAGGGAAAAAGCATTCGATATCTTCTTCCTGATGTGGTGGCGGACAGTATTGAAAAAGGAATGGGAAGTCGAGAGTAAAAAATAACCGCGGACAAACACCATTATATTCAGATACATGTAATATTTTGCAAATTTGTTGAAAGTTGAAACCTTAGATTTTGAACTTTTTGACTTTGAAATAGGTAAAGTAAGAAAACGGGTGTATCTAAGAAAAATCATATTTTCGTTGCGATTTATTGATTTTATACTATAATATTTATATACATAAACTCATTAAACTAAATGAACAAAACAGGTACGATTGATTTACACTGATGAACCTTGATAACTTAAAAAAACTTATAGTTCCCGTTCTTCTAAAAAACGAAGTCATAAGAGCCGGTATTTTCGGTTCTTATGCAACAGGCGAACATTATGATAAGAGCGATATTGATATACTTATTGATCTTGTCGAGGGAAAAAGTCTTCTCGACCTGGCAGGAATAAAGATTGAACTTGAAGAAGTCACAGGTAAAAAAGTCGATGTAATTACTTATGATTCAATTTATCCAAAATTGAGAAAAGAAATTCTTGAAGAGGAAATTGAAATTATATGATCAAGAACCCGAAAATTTTCCTTGAACATATTTTAGAATGTATAGAACTTATTGAATTCTATACTGATAACAAAAAAGAAGAGGATTTTATAGTTTCTTTATTGCTTCAAGATGCAGTAATCCGAAGAATTGAAATTATCGGTGAAGCGGTAAAAAATTTACCTGATGAAGTTAAATCAAAAAATCCTCATATTCCATGGAAAAAGATTGCAGGAATGAGGGATTTACTAATTCATGAATATTTTGGAGTAGACAATAAATTAACATGGAGTGTTGTTAGAAAGGACATTCCGGAATTAAAGAAAAATATAGAAAAAATCTTATTAAACAATTAGTTTTGAATACATTAAATTAAATAATACAAATGCTTTTTGCGGGAGAAACGCAATGATAGAAACCATTGAGGATATCCGCATAAAATTACAGAATGATACATATAAGAATGAAGAACATGTTAGATTTTCACTTGTTGCACGTATACTACAGAAATTGGAATGGGATTTGTGGAATAGAAAAACAATACTACCAATATGCCTGAAAAAAACAAAACACTCTACCTCATAGACGGCACAGCCCTTGTATACAGGGCTTTTTTTGCGTTTATCAATAATCCCCTCATCAATTCAAAAGGGGAAAATACTTCAGCCGCTTTCGGTTTTACCACTATCCTTCTCAATCTTATCCGTGACAACTCCCCCGATTATATCTCGGTGGCATTCGATACGGGCAAACCCACCTTTCGTCATGAAATGTACAAAGAGTACAAGGCTACCCGTCAAAAAATGCCGCATGAACTCATCGACCAGGTTCCGAGAGTAAAAGAAGCTGTTGAAGCGTTGGGTATTCATCAGATTGAACTGGACGGATACGAAGCCGATGATGTAATCGGAACACTCGCTCTTTATGGCGCACAAAAAGGGTTCGAGGTCTTTATGGTAACCGGCGACAAGGATTTCATGCAGCTTATCGGTCCCGGAATTTCAATGTATAATCCCTCGAAAAACGAACTCATTCAGGTGGAACAAGTTAAAGAAAAGTATGGTGTTCCTCCTGAAAAAATTATCGATCTTATGGGACTCATGGGGGATTCATCAGACAATGTACCCGGTATTCCAAGGGTGGGTGAAAAAACAGCTGTCGAACTCCTCAAACAGTTCGGTTCTCTCGACAGTGCACTCGAACACTGCGATGAGATTTCCAAACCTTCTATTCGCACCAGTGTGGATGAGAACCGTGACCTTGCACTTCTCTCAAGGAGACTTGTCACCATCAAGACCGATGTACCGGTCGAGATCGATCTGAAAAATCTCAGATATGATGGTATTGCCAAAGAAACAGCCCGTGCATTTTTCCGTGAAATGGAGTTCACCCGTCTTTTAAATTCACTGAAAGATGAGAAAGAAATGCAACCCAATGAGGTCACAATAGTTATTCCATCAAACGTGGACAGATTCTTCGATGTCCTTTCAGACTATAAGGATATCGCGGTCGATCTTGAAACGACATCGCTCGATGTCATGATTGCTGAAATAGTGGGTATTTCCATTGCTGCCGGCGAATTATTATGGTATTTGCCCTTTGGACATAAGGACGGCGAAAACCTCAATCCTGAGAACGTTTTCCCGAGACTGAAAGCGGTACTGAACAATTCAAACGTAAGCAAAACCGGTCATAATGCAAAGTATGACGCAATAATTCTCAAGCGAAACGGTTTTGAAATAACTCCCTTTGCTTTTGATACCATGCTCGCCGCGTATGTCCTCGATCCCGGAAGCAGGGGGTATGCACTCTCCAAGCTTGCCGATGAACACCTCAACCGTCAGATGCAGTCCATAACAGAACTCATCGGAAAGGGCAAAAATCAAAGGTCTTTCGCCGAGGTTGATATTGAACGTGCTGCAAACTATTCGGGCGATGATGCCGATGTCACTTTGCGGTTGAAGTCTGTATTCGCCCCGCGTCTTGAAAAAGAGGGGCTGAAGAAACTTTTTGAAGATGTGGAAATGCCGCTTATGGAAGTTTTAATGGATATGGAAATGAACGGAGTATGTCTTGATGTGTCATTTCTCAACGAAATGTCGAAAGAACTTTCTCTCATGATAGAAAACTATGCAGGACAGATTTACGATATTGCCGGTGAGGAATTTAATATTAATTCGCCCAAGCAGCTCGGTGAAATTCTCTTTGATAAAATCGGTTTGAAACCCATCCGCAAGAGCAAGACCNGTTATTCCACAGATATTGATGTCCTCACGAAACTGTCGAAAATCCACGAGTTACCCCAGCATGTTCTGGAATACCGTCAGCTTATGAAACTAAAATCCACATACGTAGATGCCCTTCCTGCCATGGTAAATCCCGCAACCGGGCGCATACATACATCATACAACCAGGCGGTAACTTCTACAGGAAGGCTTTCCTCATCGGATCCGAACCTGCAGAATATCCCCATTCGAACGGAACTCGGAAGAAATATCAGGAAAGCATTTATTGCACCATCCGGGCATGTTATACTGAGCGCCGATTATTCACAGGTTGAACTCAGGATAATGGCGCACATGTCGGGGGACAGAGTACTTCAAGAGGCATTTCTGGAAAACGAGGATGTTCACGCTAAAACCGCATCAATACTCTTCGGACTTCTGCCCGGAATAGTTTCCCCGGATCAGCGCAGGCGGGCAAAGACAATTAATTTCGGTGTCATGTACGGCATGGGTCCGTTTTCCCTGTCCGAACAGCTCGGTATTAGCAGGAATGAGGCAAAGCTGTTCATCGATAATTATTTTGGAACCCACAGGGGTGTTAAAGCATTTATAGAAAGGACGGTTCTACAAGCCGAACAAAACGGTTTTGTAACAACCTTACTCGGCAGAAAACGCTATGTGCCCGATATAAAGAGCTCAAACAGGAATATTGCAGAGTTCGCCAAAAGGACGGCAATCAATACGCCGATACAGGGGAGTGCGGCAGATCTGATAAAAGTTTCGATGATAAACCTTTCACAGCGACTCAAAAGTGAAGGGCTGAAAACATCCATGATACTGCAGGTGCACGATGAACTTGTTCTCGAGGTTCCCGAGGATGAACTGGAAAAAGCAATCAAAGCCGTGAAAGAGACTATGGAAGGCGCAATGGAACTGTCGGTACCGCTTGTAGTAGATGTAAGCTACGGCAAAAACTGGCTCGAGGCGCATTAAAGGAAGTGTGAAACATGCAGCTCTCAGCGGCACAAAAAAAGCACGATAATGGTTGAAAAGTACGGCTGACATCTGACAACCGAATGTTTTATTTACATTGACAATACGTAAGATTATTGCGATATTATATATATACAAAGGGGGCGACCTGGTTTCGACGGGGACAAGGGTGGCCGGAACAGCATGCCGAGGACTCGATCAACCTCGTAAAAAGATCGAAAATTATTTTAATTGCAGACTATAATTATGCAATGGCTGCCTAAATAAAAGACAGCCCGTTTCTCTCTGATGTGTCCGTTCATTGGGGAAGAAACGCCGTAATAACGGGATAGCCCGGTGACATGCCTTTGATCATGGGGCGAAATTCAAGGAAGGCTGGCGGAATTACAGGTCTGTCGATGGGTCGGCAATTTCGCGAGATTAAAAACATCGACTAAGCATGTAGAAGTTCTTGTGGCTCTGTTTTCGGACGCGGGTTCGATTCCCGCCGCCTCCACCAAATACTTGTTTATAAATGACTTATATACGCTTTTATCCGAAGAATGCAAATTATAAAGGGCAGTAGAAAATATGCTAACTGCCCTCTCTTTTATTAAAGCTGACTTTTCATATTTTTTTAAAGAGCGACTCCTTTTTTGCCGAACGCTGCTGCTAAATCTTGAAGTGATTTAAGGTCTAACCCCTTTAAAGCCTCAATTATTTCAGCTGTTGGCTCAATATCAATTTTTCGCAATGTTCCTTCAGGGTCATTTAATAAACCTTGAGCAAAATCCTTATCTGAAAGAACTTTGTTCACTAACATGGATAAATCAGCCATAGGTATCACCTCCTTCCAACTCAAATATTATCTTGGGAAATCCTTTAGCTATTATCAGATTTGATGGCATCGCCCAACCGTCGCACCGCCAACCTTGTATTCTCTAATGCTTCAATAACAAAAGGAAGTGAGTGTCCACATTCTGAACAGATTCCTTGGTCACCAGCAGGACACTTTTTAGGAATTCCATTGGGATCAAGGCAGACAATTATATATCTAAATGGACAGTTTGAAGTAGTTTTCTCACAATTTTCCGATAACATC
>AQSL01000104.1 GCA_000403035.1 Candidatus Latescibacter anaerobius SCGC AAA252-E07
GAGATCCCGCAACCAGGCTTATGATCCCGCGATACGATTTCAATGTGGCTGAAATCGACACGCTGTACCGACTGCAAAAACTCGATATTACCGGGAGTATTCTTAACAATTCAGAAAACATCAGTTATGATGGAATACTTTCTATAAAAGCATACGGCCCGAAGATTCATAAAACATATACATTAAAAAGTACTACCGTAAACTATTCAATGCCCGGAAAAACGTTTTTTAATGGTGAAATGGGAATTTCTGGTGAAAACTTCACCTTTTCCTTTGTCGTTCCAAAAGACCTTCAATCAGATATTTCAAAGGCAAAGCAATATGAAAAAGAATCAAATATTATTCTCTTTGCAAGCGGTGATAAGCATGAAGCATCAAAAGTACTCGATGACTTTTATATCGGCGGTATATACCCCGCTGCTCCTGACGACAGAATCGGTCCCGGTATAAAACTCACGTTTGATGGTAAAAGTTTCGACGATGGCGATTATATCAGACGTCAGCCTACCCTGACCGCTGAAATAACCGATGATTCCGGTATTAATATCATGGGTAACAGAGGACACAACATAAAATTATTGATAGATAAAGCGGAAGTCATTGTTCTTACCGACCGCTTACGAACAATGAACGGATATTCCAATGGTTTAATCAATTATACGCTTCCGGTACTCACTCCGGGTGAACACGATCTTGAATTTACTGCGTATGATTCTTACAACAATGCTTCGAAAAAAAGCGTGAAAGCTCTTGTTGTCGGCTCGGAAACCGGCGATGTTACCATTAAAAACCTTCTCAACTATCCCAATCCCATGAGTTCTGATGGTACAACATTCACATTCAGCTTGAATGATGATGTCAGGTCCGCCAATATAAAAATTTATTCACAATCCGGCAGACTGGTGGACACGGTGAAATGTAAAGCCGAATACGGGTTCAATCATGTTTACTGGAAACCGCCGGTTGTTCTGGCTAACGGGGTGTATTTTTACAAATTGAGCATTCTCAGTATAAATGGAAGAAAATCTTCAAAAATAGAAAAAATCGTTGTTATGAGATAACAAAACCTTAAGGAGGTTGATAAAAATGAAACCTTTTCCACTCATCTTGATTACCTTAGCTTTCATTTCCGTTATGGCAGGAACTGCACATGCGACGAACGAAAGCCAGGCGGCTGTTCTCCCTCTCCTGATAGAACCCGGGGCAAAACAGGCAGGCATGGGCGAAGCGTATTCCGCTATTGCTGATGATGCCACTGCAGGATATTACAATCCTGCCGGTCTTGCATTTCAGGACCGGAACAAGAAAAATTTCCAGTTTATGCATCAGAACTGGCTTCCCGCTCTTGCAGATGACCTTTACTATGAGTATCTCGGTTATTCAATGTTTGCCGAGGGCTGGGGTAACTTTGCAATCAACATTATTTATTTCAATATGGGAGAACAGTCCCGAACAAGCGAGCATTCTCCGGAAGTAATTGGAAAATTCCATTCTTTTGATTTCTATGCTTCCGGATCCTATGGCGCAACGATGACTGATAACCTTTCTTTAGGTCTTACGCTCAAAGGTATTTACTCCAAGCTGGCGGACAGGGGTCAGGGACTCGAAGAAGGAAAAGGTATCGGAACAAGCTTTGCTCTTGATTTCGGGTTGATGTACAAGACCCCTCTGAGGGGATTAACTCTTTCATCGGTCATTCATAACCTTGGCCCGAAAATATCCTATATAGATGTAACTCAGGCAGACCCGCTCCCGTTGAACTGGGTTTTCGGAGCTGCGTATATTCCTGTGGACGGCGAATTTAATAAACTCACCTTCGTTCTGGATATATATAAACCTCTCGTCCGAAGGCATGGTACACCCATTGAATCTCTCTATAAGGGCTGGTACGATGAGGAAAAGGAATTTGAGCAGATAGATTTCAAAATCGGTTCCGAATATGTTTACAACAATTTTCTTGCGCTTCGAGCGGGTTATTCTTATGACTATGACGGTGATTTGAAAAGCCCGACATTCGGTGTTGGCGTTATCTGGGACAGGATAAATGTTGATATCGCATACTATGCCGCTACCGACAATCCGATGCAGGATTCAATCAGGTTTAGCTTTGCATATAATTTCTAAGGATATCATATTGAAAAAATCTTTTTTTATATTTATATGTGCCTTGGGTTTAATTTGTTGCACAATGACCATTCATGCGGAGAACTATAAAATTCTTGCATTAAGGGTGGATTTTCCCTATGAAGATCCCGACCATGAGACTACTTCCGGCCGTGGTGTCTTTGATCTCAGAGATTATTACAGTGATCAGGATGTACAAAAAGAATATACTCATCCGTGGGATATACCTCCGCATAACAAACGTTATTTCGAAAATCACCTTGAAGCATTACGAAATTACTGGCTCGATGTTTCCGAAGGCCGGGTGAACATATCTTATGAGGTCTGGCCAGAAGAGCAGGAAAATGCATACACCATGTCAAAAAAGTTTTACAAGTACGGGAACGGCCGTTCCAAGGAACAAACATACCAAAAGCTTGTGGATCTTTTCGAAGAAGCGGTAGAAACCTGTAAATCTATCGAAGGAAATGCAGTCGATTTCTCACAATTCGACACTTTTCTTATCTTCCATGCGGGTATCGGGAGCGAGACTTCAGGCGGTCTCAATGATATCCCGTCGGCATTCATCTCACGTGAAGATTTCCTGACCTATACAGGAACTTCCACTCGTATCGACGGCAAAACGATTGATAATGGAATTGTCGTTCCGGAAATGGCAAGTTCTTACGGTAGTGTCGGTCTTAACGGGGTACTGGTGCAGATGTTCGGTTTCAGGCTGGGGCTCCCATCCTTTTCCAATAACGAGGACGGACTTCCGGGAGCCGGAGGATGGTGCCTCATGGATACGGGCTCGATGGCATGGGGATACAGGACTCTTGGTTTTATACCGACTCACCCTTCCATCTGGTCAAAGATTGAACTGGGATGGATCGAACCGGTTGTTGTCACTGCCGATACAACTCTCGATATTGCGGCAACACATATCGATAACGGGCTTCCCCGCGGTGTAAAAATACCCATAAGCGATGATGAATACCTGCTCATCGAAAACCGCTTCAATTATGCTCCCCGTGATTCCCTGCCGGAATCCATAACTTATTCGGATTCGGATACATCGGGAGTCTGGATGAAAGTCGACCATTACGATGCCTACATTCCGGGCAAGGGAATACTTATCTGGCATGTGAACAACAATATCATCGAAGGAAATAAGACGGATAATACCATAAACGATGATTCCTACAGAAGAGGCTTCGACCTGCTTGAAGCCGACGGCCGTCAGGATATCGGAGCACTTTTCAGTTTCGGCGACGAACGCGCGGAATATTCCATAGGCCATGAGGACGATACTTACAAGCTCAGCGGAGTCAATGTGCTTTCTCCTCGCAGCAACCCGAATTCGGGCAGTATGTGGGGCGCTCAAACGGGAATCACCGTAACGGTTAACTCTGATCCGGGAGAAATAATGAACATCTCTATAAGCTTCAGAGGTAAGATGAAGGGATTCCCGTTATCGATTGGCGCACAAGATAATATGACATCCGTTGATTTAAATGCTGATGGTGTTGATGAGATTATCATATCCGGTGATGATTCGACATATGTTGTTACATCTGGTGGAAATATCGCCGGCACATTTTCCGGTATCGGTCATCCTTCGGTTATCTATGATACTCAACGCTTAAAGAATAATCTTGTTATCTATCCGGGCATGGGATATAACATCGTAGGTATGGAAGATTCCGAACCGGTAGATATCATGCAATGGGGATATGCTATTATTGGTACGTGTACAAATAGTTCTTCGGGAAATATACTCACAACAGAAACGCAATCCGGCATGAGAATTCTCTTTGATGAAGTACTAAAATGTTGTGATCCGGTAACTCATACTACAAGAATATGGATTTCGAATATGGAAGATCCGGACAGAGATTTTAAAATAATTCCCTTTTCCGATACTACTCTGGTTACATCAATAGCTGCTGCAGAAGATTATATAGCGGCGCTTACCGAAAGTAATACTCTCTATCTCGGTTACGTAGGATATAGTTCCCTTAATCAATACCCGCTTGATATTGAAAAAGCATTCGGTCCTCTTCTTGTAGACCTCGACCGCGATGATGCCTATGAAACGGTTATCACTACAGACCGTGAAATTCTGATATTCAACCAGGACGGTTCGTATGAAAGCGCATATTTTCCCGATGAACCGGTCGGTTCTCCTGTTGCCGCAGATATCGATTCGGACGGGTATCCCGAAATTATTCAATGCACTGTCAAACAGGTGTTCGCTTTCAGGAAAAACGGGGTCATTGTGAATAATTTCCCCTTCAACCTGCCGCCCGGCGATGATACTGAAAGAATAACATCTCCGCCGGTCATCGTTGACCTGGATAACGACGGCAGACTTGATGTGGCATGTGCAACTTCGAACATGAGAATACTGTCATTTGACCCTGAAGGCCTGTTAACGCCCGGATTTCCCCTTGCAGCCATCGGCGAAATTACTTCATCCCCATGTATTTTCAAGCTTTCCGACTCTGATGAAATAGGCATTGCATACATCACAACAGATGGAAGACTCATGGCTCATGACCTGATGACAATTGTTGATGATGATATGTACGCCTGGCCGATGTGGAAAGGCGGGCCGGAATTAACCTCGGCTTTACTCAACAAGAAAATTACTTCCGATGTGACAACTTCCGCGCCTTTCGAGGCATTCTGTTATCCCAATCCCATTACCGGCAGGACCGGAACATTCAGAATAATCCCTTCCGGCAGGACTGATTGTACGATTACCGTTTATACCGCTGACGGCAGAAAAGTTTTCGAAAGCTACAGGGGTCTCAACGATATTATTCCGTATGTCCCGAACGAGGTGAGAATGAATACCGCCGATTTTGAAAGCGGTCTCTACATTGCTCTGATTGAAACACGCCAAAAAACCATTCTCTACAAACTGGGGGTATTGAAGTGAACGTATTGAAATCATGGATATGCATCCAGTTTCTAATGATTTTGTGTGCCGCATCGATGTATGCACAGAATCCTTCGCATCTTAAATGGCGTGAATATGAAACCGAGCATTTCATCGTTTACTATCCGGAAGGCCAGGAGTTTACTGCCTATCAATCGATAGACATAGCGGAAAAAGTCCATGAACCGTTAGTCAAAATGTACGGTGAATTGGATTCCAAAATAAGTATTGTAATCAAGGATAACGAGGATTTTGCGAACGGAGGGGCATTCTTTTACGATAATAAGATAGAAATTTCAGCCACATCGCTGGATTACGAATTCAGAAGTTATTCGGACTGGCTCTGGAATGTTGTTACCCATGAACTTACCCACATATACTCTATAAAGCAATCAATGAAGGCTCCGCGCAGTATACCGATGGCATATTATCAGCACTGGGACTACCAGGAGGAAAAACGTGAGGATGTATTGATCGGTTATCCGAATGTTTTAGTCTCATATCCGGTTCCGATGTTCAATATTCCGGCGTGGTTAGCGGAAGGTGTTGCTCAATACCAGGCACGCGGCGCCCGGTTTGATTACTGGGATACACACCGTAACATGATTATCAGGCAGGCAATTCTCCATGATACGCTCATGACACTTGATGAAATGAGCATATTCAACTGGACCGGCAGGGGAAACGAAATGGTCTATAATCACGGATTCGGATTGATCAGTTTTATTGCTGAAGAATACGGCGAAGAAAAGATTATCGAACTCATGAAAGCTATGAGTTCGTCTACCGCCGTCACGTTCGGTGTAGCATGCCGAAGAGTACTTGGTTTATCGGGGAACGAGCTTCATAATCGGTGGAAATTACACCTGAAAAAAAAGTATTCCGCTGTGAACGATACACTTGGAAAGATTGTAGATGGTGAGATATTCCGAAAGGGCGGATTTTTGAACGGTTTTCCGACATGGTCTCCCGATGGTTCAAAGCTTGCATATATATCCAATAAAGGTCAGGATTACAGTATAAGGTCATGTTTTGTGGCAAACCTTCAAAAAAGCGGATGGCAATGGAAAGACAAGGAAAAACAGGTACAAAAATATCGTGAAGAACTTGAAGAAAAACAACACTCCCTTGAAGATCCCGAAGAGATTGAAACCTTTGTATCCACAGCAAAAGGCCAATTTGATATCGCATTTGCTCCCGGTATCCAATCATCGCCGGTCTGGCTGGACGAATGGAATATTCTGTATAATCGACGCATGCCTTCGGATAAGTATGGTTCGCACTGGTGGGATATGTACCGTTATGTCATTAATACCGTGGATCCGCGTAAGGGAACAAAAACAAGAATAACCCATAATCTGCGCGGTACTTATCCCGATCTTTCTCCTGATAAAAGTAAACTGGTTTTTGTGAAAAACGGTGCCGGTTTGAATAACCTGTTTATCCTTAACAGGGATGACAATTCCGAGGAACAAATCACATTCTTTCCCGACAGCACCAGATTGTACAGGCCCCGATGGTCGCCTGACGGACAACATATTGTTTTTACGATACATCAAGGAAAATACGTTCATATCGCCATGATTGATAAGAACGGCGGTAATTTCAGATACATCGTAACATCTGATGGACAGGACCGTGATCCTGCCTGGTCTTCGGATGGAAAATCACTTTTCTTTTCCTCGGATGTTACGGGAATTCCAAATATATACCGGATGGATTTCTCCGATGATTCAGTATCCCGTATTACAAACGTAATCGGAGGAGCGTTTTCCCCTGCCCCATCGCCATGCGATACGTTACTGGCATTTTCCCATTACGGTTCCGGGGGATATGAAATCAGACTTATGCCTTTGAGTAAAGGCAAACCTGTCAACGACAGCAGTATCTTTCATAGAGATTTTCAACATGTATCAAATATCAGCTCTCTGCAATTCAATACAGAGGATTCAAGACCGTACAAAATGAGAACGCTTGACTTCTCAATTATGCCGAGAATTGTGAATGATCGCGGAAATGTAAAACTGGGAACGTATTTAATGAAGAGCGAAGTGGTAAATAACGGCAATTTTATCTTCGGGGGTGCGGTTTCCCCTGCCAACAGGGACAGTGATCTCTATGCTCTTTTCGAGTATAAAAAGTTTATTCCGACCGTTTTTATTGAAATGTACCGTGTTACAAGAAGCGTTGACAAAAACGAAAATTTCATGGATGAATTCGGTACAATTATCCAGAAAAGAATTTATGATCTCAATGAAGTCGATATGGGTTTAAGGTATACATTCAGGGACAAGCATAATTTTGAAAGCCGTCTTATATACAGCAGATACAATGCGAAACTTGAATACACCCACTATCTGACAGGACTTTATATCCATAAACCCTATTATACCTATTCACACGGTTTTGATCTTGCGGCTGTCTATACCCAGGATACTCATATTCGTGCACGTGACGAGGATATAAATCCGAGAGGCGGTAGAAAAATTCATGTGCGGTATGACCGTAATATTAATTTTTTCCTTGATGACTTTGAATATGTCGGTTTTCTCAAGGAAAAATATAAGAAGTATCCCTACAACAGTTATTATGCAAACTGGGTGGAACGTATTCCCGTACCGTTAACCAAAAAACATACGCTGAACCTGAGAACTCAGCTGTATCTTATCGACCGTCAGGTCGATGATTTCTATGAATTACAACTTGGCGGACCCCGGCAGATGCGCGGCTATACATTTTACAGCTTAAGCGGAAGAAAAAACATAATGGGTCAGATAATGTACAGGTTTCCGGTTTGGTATGATATGAGAAAAAACGTTCTGTTCTGGTATTTCAATAATCTTTATTTGGGGGTATTTACAGACATAGGCAAAGCCTGGAACAAACGGAGTCTTAACTGGTCCACAAAAGGATTTAAACGTGACGCCGGTGTGGAACTCAGACTCGATGCATTTTCTTTCTATAATTTTCCTACAAGGTTAGAATTATCATTCGCTTACGGCCCTGATAATACATGGATTAAACATTTTGATACCGAAAATTCAAAGATCTACTGGAAAAAAGACGATCAGAAACCCTGGAAATTTTATTTCAACATTTTATTTGGATATAATTAATAATACCGTTAAAATTGTATGAAAAAATGAAAAGAGCCCTGAATATCGAGTAAACGACATGATCACACATAATAATAAGATAAAAAATATGTAACATTTTTGGCAGTATACGCATAATGTAAAGGAGCAACATTATGAAAAAAAGTATCTTTATCATTCTGGTATCTGCACTTTTTACTTTAGTATCGGCAGATATTTTTGCAGAAACAAGTTTGGTCAGCGCCGAAAATAACGGCACGGGGATTTTTCCCGACCTGACCGATTATTCATTACGTGAAGAAACCGTTGAAACGGCATATAATTCCGACATCACGATAAACAAAGCAATATGGCCGTTTGGCGACAAAGAAGAAACGGGTTCAAGTCAGGTTAAACCGAAAAGCAGCCGTAAGGCGTTCTTCCTTTCACTCATTTTACCGGGTTTGGGCGAAGCGTATGTGGGTTCAAAACGGAGTTTTCTTTTCCTGGGTATTGAAGCATTTGCATGGTGGACGTACCTGTCCAATACCAACAAGGGAAATGACCTGGAGAATGATTACGAAAATTACGGAGATAAATACTGGCATTATTATGATACGACGAGTTCCGCCGGAGATGAACTTAAGTACAATTACTGGGAATGGGTTAAACACGAATTCACCATTCCGGACGATATCGGTCCCGAGGATTTTGCTGAAATTAACGACCATATTGAAGAAAAAACCAAAAGCGGAGGATTTGCCTCGGTTCATAACCTGCCCTCTACAAAAACACAGCAGTATTATGAAATGATCGGAAAATATGACCAGTTCGTGTTTGGATGGGAAGACATCGATAACAATGAACTCAACCCGTCTTTAGCCGATAACGTTTATAAAGAAAATACCTCGAATATTAAATCGCCTTTACGCACAAAATACATGAAAATCCGTGGTGATTCGAATGACAAGCTGAATGCCGGACAGCGCGGTATCCACATTATGCTCATAAACAGGATACTTTCAGCTATAAATGCCGGAAGACTCGCCTATAAACATAACAAAAAACTGGATTCCGATTTGAGTATGGTACGAATACAGTTTGTACAAAAACATATTATCGACCATGATGTCACCATGCTGACAGTAATGAAAAAATTCTGATAAATGATACTTATTCCAAGAGTTAGAGATACATTTTAAAGAATTTAAGGAAGATATCAGGAGTACGGGGTACATTGTGAAAAAAATGGTATGGATACTAACTGTGCTGTTCATTATGAACATTAATTTTGTTCATAGTTCGTATTCAGATGAAGGCAAAGACCATATTAAGGCATTTCTGCTGTCATTTGCGCTTCCCGGTCTCGGACAGTATTATGCAGAATCCCCCGGTAATGCAAAAATTTTTATCGCTGTAGAGCTTGCAATATGGGGAGGGTATTATTATAATACGCTTATAAAAAAAAGTTATCGTCAGGATTACCTTTCTCAGGCGGCTTTACATGCAGGAGTGAACCCTTCGGGTTCTGGGGCGTCTTATCTGAATGCACTCGGTTATTTTGATTCCTCTTTTGAATATAATCAGTACCAGATGCAAGTAGATGATAATCCAAGGCTTTATACCAATAGTTTAGCGTGGAAATGGGATTCCGGAAAAGAACGTTCATATTTCAAAAAATTAAGAGAGCGTGAACTCGACTACAAAAATTATGCAAAATACTGTATATCAGGAATCTTATTAAACCACTTTTTATCAGGACTGAATGCGGCCAAACTCGTTCAGTCAGGTAAGAAGAAAAACTCCGCTTTAACCGTAAATATTCTGGATGAAGGTCTTGCAGCATGTTATTCCTGGAGTTTCTAGTGTTATGAAAATAAGTGTAAAACATTTATGTATTTTTCTGGTAGTATTATTTCTTTTTCCCGGAAGAGGTTATGCCCAGTACTTCGGTAAAAACAAAGTAAATTATACTCCCTTTGAATGGAAGTATATTCCCACGGAACATTTCGATATATATTTCACTACAGGCGGTTATGAAACTGCCTTAATTGCCTCGGAAATTGCCGAATACTCATATGACAGAATCTCAAAGAATTGGGATTATAATCTCAAGAAGCGTGTTCCCATACTTGTTTATAATTCCCATAATGACTTTAGCCAGACGAATGTGATAATGGAAATAATCGAAGAAGGAACCGGCGGATTCACCGAACTCTTCAAAAACCGTGTTGTCATACCATGGGAAGGTTCACTGGATAAGTTTAAACATGTCATACATCACGAACTCACGCATGCATTTATGTTTGACATGCTTTTTGGCAACGTTCTGGAATCGATAATGTCCAGAGACTATCTGTTCCAGATGCCTCTCTGGTTTGCCGAGGGACTTGCGGAGCATGAAAGCCAGTACTGGAGTACCGAGGCAGATATGATAGTCCGTGATGGAATTATCAACGGCTATCTCCCGGATGTCCAGAATATCTGGGGCGGCTATCTTGTTTATAAAGGCGGCGAATCATTCTTTAAATTCATTCAAAGCGAATACGGCACTTCAGAAAAATGGATTGCCGGTGAAATTCTTCGTTCGCTGAAAACAACAAAAAATGTCGAAAAATCATATAAAGATGTTACGGGAAAAAGTCTCGAGGATCTTTCCAAAGAATGGCACAGAAAACTTCGCGCTGAACATTGGCCGGATGTGAAAGACCGTGAGATCCCCGAAGATTTTGCGACCAGGCTGACCGATCACACAGAACTGGCAAATTACTTAAATATGAATCCGACCTTTAATCCCACCGGAGACAGGATAGCTTTTTTAACCGATCGAAACGATTATAAAGAAATAATGATACTGAGCGCCATTGACGGTCGAGTACTGGATACCGTGGTTAAAGGCGAAAAAGCCGGTGAATATGAAGAAATGCACTGGTCGCGAGGAGGTATAACATGGTCTCCGGATGGAAAAATGATAGCGTATTCGACAAAATCAGGCAAACGTGATGCTATTCATATAAGTAAAGTTGAGTATGGCGGTTATGAAAAGTTACTAAAACCGGAAATGGATGCAATTTATTCACCTGACTGGTCTCCGGACGGCAGCAAGATCCTTTTCTGCGGAATAAAGGATGGCAAACTTGACCTGTTTACGGTAGATATTGAATCTGAGAAGTATGAGCGGCTTACCGACGACTTTTTCGATGAGTTCAATCCGCGATGGAGTCCTGACGGCGAAAAGATTGTATTTGCATCGGACAGAGCCGATTCGCCGTACGAATACACAATCAATGATATGAATGAAGCATATGATATTTTCACCATGAATGCCGACGGTTCTGATATTGAACGAATAACGACAAATCCCTTTAATGACAGAAATCCGGACTGGTCACCCGATGGTAAAAACATAGTTTTCACCTCGGATAGAAACGGTATTGTCAATCTGTATTGTGTCGATCTTGAAGAGATGATCATTAAGCCACTGACAAACCTCCTGACCGGGGCATCATCACCATGTTGGTCTCCTGACGGTACCAAAATTGCTTTCACCTGTTTCGAAGAAGGCGGCTGGGATATCTATTTATTGAAACGTCCTTTAAAACGCGAAATCGAAATCGAAGATATTTCTCCGACATCTTATAGAAGCGAGACCCTGCAAGCTTTTTCCGAAAACATTGAAGACTCAACAAGCGTTATCCTCAAGGATACCGGAACAGGACATCAATTGGCGGCGAACCGGATTACGTCAAAGCCCTATAGAATAAAATTTTCTCCTGATATGTTCAATGCATTTGCAAGTTATAACACTTTCATGGGCTTCGGCGGTATGGGACAGATTTCTCTATCGGATATTATGGGTAACCACAGGATAAACCTTGCCGGAAATCTTTACTACTCTCTTGAGGAAAGTAACATTTTAACTTCATATTACTATTTAAAAAGACAGACAAATTTCGGTTTTGCACTTTTCCACTTTAAGAATTATTACCGCTCCTACAACTGGGATATTTTCAGTGACAGAACCTATGGCGGTTCTATGATGGCATCGAGGCCTTTCAGTAAGTTTACCCGCATGGACCTTTCATTAAATATTTTGAATATCCAGAGAGAATCATATAAAACGACTTATTTCAATTACTATGATAGATATTATCCCGCTTACGAATCACAGAAACTCGACGGTATACGTTCTATGAACATTGAATCGGAACTTATCCATGATACTACTTTATGGACATATACCGGTCCTGCCAATGGATCACGTTATAAATTCAATATTGAATATAGTCCTCCTATCGAGTCTAACGATCTTGACTATACGACATTAGAATTAGACTATCGCAAGTACTTCAGGTTCGGAAGAAATTATAATTTTATCACCCGTTTCAGCGGCGGAACAAGTTTTGGCAATAAACCGAGGATATTTTTTCTCGGCGGTACTGATGCCTGGCTCAATGCACGTATTGCATCTATTCCGGAATATTTGGAAACCAGACATGATTTCTTTTTTGCCAGGTACCCTTCACCTCTCAGAGGATTTAAATACTACGAAGAATATGGCAGTAAATATTTTCTGACAAACTTCGAATTCCGCTTCCCCTTCATAAGATATCTTGCTCTGGGATGGCCATTCTTTTCTTAATTATTGGCTGCGGACTGCAACAGAAATAATGAGGCTTTTTTTAGAAGGGCGGCGAAAAAGTCCTTTTTCACCGCCCTTTTAAGGTGTATTAAAATGAGTGTTTCAGATACGCCATCCGGATATGGTATTTTTTATCCGGAGTAAAAAATCTTTCTTATCTCTTTTGCCGGCAGATTTTATGGTATGATTCATACAATTGCTGCATTTCATAGCGTTATTCATCTTCGTTCTCAAATAGCCATGTACTCAGGTATCGCTCACCTGTGTCGGGAAGCATGACCACGATAAACTTGCCGGCACTTTCCGGCCGTTTAGCCACTTCGATACCCGCCCAGAGAGCGGCACCAGCGGAAATACCGGCCAGAATACCTTCCTCTCGTGCAAGTCTTCGCGACATGGCACCGGCATCCTCATGCTTTACCCGTATGACCTCGTCCACCACATCCATGTTAAGGACGTTTGGAATGAATCCGGCACCGATACCCTGTATTTTGTGGGAATCCGGTTTCCCGCCGCTCAAAACCGGCGAATCGTCGGGCTCAATTGCGATGATGGTAATCGAAGGGTTTCTCTTTTTCAGGATTTCCCCAACACCGGTGATGGTACCGCCTGTTCCAACACCGGCAACAAATATATCCACTTCACCGTTGGTATCACGCCATATTTCTTCCGCCGTAGTTTTACGGTGAATTTCAGGATTGGCCGGATTGTCGAATTGCTGGGGCATAAATGCACCCTCTATCAAGTTAAGTATTTCCTGTGCTTTTTCAATCGCCCCTTTCATCCCTTCTGATGCCGGAGTCAGCACCACTTCCGCACCGAAAATCTTCAGGAGTTTCCTTCGCTCGATACTCATACTCTCAGGCATGGTCAAAATCACCCTGTAACCTCGCGAAGCGCACACAAACATCAGGGCGATTCCGGTGTTTCCCGATGTCGGCTCCACGATTACGCTGCCAGGGCCGATTTTACCCTGTCTTTCAGCTTCGATAATCATACTCAGGCCGATGCGATCCTTAACCGAAGACATCGGATTGAAGGATTCAAGTTTAACCGCTATTCTTACGTCGTTTTCGTTTATACGATTGAGCATCACCAATGGTGTATTGCCGATTGTCTCTGTAATATCCTTATATATCATTTGTTTCTCCTTCATATTATCAACTTTTGAGAACAAACATCCCGTTAAGAGCAAGCATATTTGCAAAAGGATGCCATAATGCAGAGTTCCTCCATTTGCCCGCTATAAAATATTCCTCACGAATAATTGATATGTTTTCAGACAGGCAAAAATCCGTGAAATCACGAATGGTGAGCTGATGGATGTTAGGTGTGTTGTACCATTCAAAAGGTAAAGCGGATGACTTCGGCATTCGTCCCTTGAAGAGCAGACTCATTCTGAGAAACCAATGACCAAAATTAGGAAATCCAACAATTCCATATCTGCCAACCCTGAGCATTTCACGGATAATTTTCTCGGGTTTTTTAATAACCTGAAGCGTCTGGTTCAGGATAACATAATCATAGGAATCGTCTAAGAAATCTCCGAGACCCTCATCCAGATCATCTTGGGACACTGACAGCCCCCGTTCCACGCACAATATAAGGTTGTGCTCATCAATATCGATGCCACAGCCCATAACTCCTTTCTTTTCAATTAGCCGGCCAAGTAGAGAGCCGTCACCGCACCCTAAATCCAGAACATGTGAACCCTCGGGAACTATCTCCGTTATGAGATCGCGGTCGGCACGTATAAGCTGTTCAATTTGTTGATCCGTCATATGTCTTTCTTTCCTACACTGTCGAGAAAAGGAACGATTATTCGCTTGAGCTGCTCATACTCTACCAAAAATGCATCATGGCCATACGGTGAATCGATTTCAATAAAGGATACATCCTTCTTGTTATGCTTGAGTGCGCGCACCATCTCCCGGGACTGCTCAGACGGGAAAAGCCAGTCGGAGCTATAGGAAACAAACAGGTATTTGGCCTTAACGACTGCAAATGCTTCATCGAGACTTCCATAGCTTCTTGCAATATCGAAATAGTCCATAGCCTTGGTTATATACAGATAACTGTTTGCATCGAACCGCTCGATAAATCTTTTCCCCTGATGTTGCAGGTACGATTCAATCGCAAACTCGGTGGCTAAATCATAACTGAATCGGTCTGCAGATTGAAGCCGACGACCAAACCGTGAATCCATGGACAAATCTGACAAATAGGTGATATGTCCTATCATCCGGGCTATCGCAAGACCCTGTACAGGTCCCGGTGTATCGCAGTAATACCCGTTTATCCAGCCGGGATCACTCGTAATGGCATTACGTCCCACGGCATTGAAGGCCAAAGCCTGAGCTGAAAGCCTCGAACACGAAGCGATACATATTGCCGAGCGGGTCATTTCAGGAAACCTGAGAGTCCATTCAAGAACCTGGAAGCCGCCCATGGAACCACCTGCAAGAGAGTAAAGCTGTGATATTCCCAGATGATCTATAAGTTTTTTTTGCGCCTCCACCATATCACCGATGGTTGTGATGGGGAAATCCAGGGAATAGGGTTTTTCTGTTTTCGGGTTTATGGAACTCGGGCCTGTGGTACCCTTGCACCCGCCGATTATATTGGAGCAGATAACCCAGTATTTCCTCGTGTCGAATCCCTTCCCCGGACCTATCATCTCATCCCACCAGCCGATTCGTTTGTCATTTGGATGGTGGTATCCCGCAGCATGAGCGTCCCCGGAAAGGGCGTGCAGAATAAGAATAGCATTGGACTTGTCTTCATTCGGCTCGCCATATGTTTCATACACAATATCAACAGGGCCGAGCGTATGTCCCGATTCGAGCTTCATGGGATTTTCCATGCCCGCAAATGTGAATCGCTGCTCTTTTACCAAACCCACAGAATTTCTGTCCATCATCTTTGTTCCATATAAAACTTATAAGTCCTGTGAAAAACTATACGGTTTATGATGTAAGCTGTCAAGG
>AQSL01000105.1 GCA_000403035.1 Candidatus Latescibacter anaerobius SCGC AAA252-E07
GGATTTAAATACTACGAAGAATATGGCAGTAAATATTTTCTGACAAACTTCGAATTCCGCTTCCCCTTCATAAGATATCTTGCTCTGGGATGGCCGTTACCTTTGACAATCGGTAATATTACCGGTATTCTTTTTACGGATATCGGGTCTGCATGGGAAAAGCATATTGTTGACGATAATGGTAGAATCGTGCTTGATAGAAGTTTCCATGGCGGCGGACAGTTATCTGACGGTTCATTCAGTCTTGATGACATAAAGATGGCTTATGGATTCGGCATGAGGGTGTTTCTTGGATTTGCTGTTCTCAGGCTTGATAGCGCCTGGAGAACAGACCTGAACACGAATAACCCAAAACCGATGTTCTGTATTTCCATTGGCCCGGACTTTTAAACATCATTCTCTCGCAATCCCGCAAACACAGATAACATTAATGCAGCACCATTCCGCTAATACTACATAAAAGAAAGCAAATCGCTGAAAACGTTGAACGTTGAACTCGCTGAGGGGTGATATGGGTCAACAGTTTTATATTGATTATTATTACATTGAATAGTATATTTAAACTCCAAATTTAGTGCCGAAGTGGTGGAATTGGTAGACGCGCCGGTTTCAGGGACCGGTGGGCGCAAGCCTGTGGGGGTTCAAATCCCCCCTTCGGCACCATTTTTTACATATTTCATCTGTTCATGCCACAAAAAGATCGAATTTCATAATGTATTCTTTATTTTTTAACAATCTTCTGTTTTACAGCACCACAAAATATTCAGCTCAGGCAAACTACAAAAATTGTATGAAAGCGGTAATCACAGGGAAGAATTGAATGGTAGAATTAAGAAAAGATAGCAAATTCATTTTTGTGGTATACGATTTTGCAAAAGTCCTTTTTTTCGTATACATTTTCCTTGTAAGTATTGATCTTATGGGATTGGCATTTAAAGCTTCCGGTAAGGAATTTACACGTTTAATACAAACTACCTCGAATCCGTTTATTGGTCTTGCAATAGGCATAGTAGTAACAAGCATTATTCAAAGCTCTTCGACCACAACTTCAATCATTGTTGCCATGGTCGGCGCAGGAACATTGCCGTTAAAAAGCGCCATACCAATGATAATGGGAGCGAATATAGGTACAACTGTTACCAATACCATCGTTTCTTTCGGGTATATTGGAAGAAAAACCGAATTTGAGCGGTCCTTCGGGGCTTCTATAGTACATGATATGTTTAATATCTATGCAACCATTATCTTTTTTCCGCTTGAGATCTATACAGGCATTATATATAAATCAGCACTGTTTCTTGAGAAGATATTTGAGGGAATGGGCGGTTTTAGATTCACAAACCCGCTTAAACTAATCATCCGTCCTGTTTCTGCTCCAATTGAAGGATTTATTGGAAACCCTTTTGTTATTCTTATTGTTTCTCTGCTTTGCTTATTTTTTGCTATGTCAAGAATTATTAAAAATATGAAAGGCATAGTGATGGAGAAGATTGAAATGGTGCTTAACCAGTATCTTTTCAGGAATGCATTGATCAGTCTGTTTTTCGGGATATTTTTCACTGCACTTGTACAGTCAAGTTCAATTACCGTTTCAATTATTATTCCGATTGTGGGCGCAGGAGTTCTTACAATTGAACAGATTTTTCCTTATACACTGGGCGCCAATATTGGTACTACTGTCACCGCCATGCTTGCAGCTTTAACTATTGGGAAAGAAGCCGCTGTGATAGTTGCACTTGCACACCTGACTTTTAACGTTTATGGAATTTTAATTTTATATCCGTTGAAGATTTTACCGATCAAGACTGCGAAAATCATTGCTGCTTATGTGTCCAAATCGAAAAAAAATTTTTTAATATTTCTCATACTTTATATATTATTACATATTGTACCAATTGTGTTTGCAAAGTTTAATTAAGGATTGGTGGTACCATGTTTAAGGAACTGAAAAGAATATGGGAAGAACAGGTTTTTACTTCGAGTATTGTTGAAGAGTTTTCTTCGATGCTCGATTATTCCGGGGAAATGCTTGAATATGCTCTCAAGGTGTTGACAACGAAAGGTAAAGCAAAAAAATTTGAAAAGAAAATTTATTTTAAAGACCAGAAGATTAATATTACAGAACAGGAAATACGAAAACGTATTCTCATCCATCTTACAACTTCTCCGGGAGGGAATCTGCCTGCATGTCTTGCCCTCATAAGTATAACGAAAGATGCTGAGCGAATCGGTGATTATGTAAAAAATATTTTTGAACTGAATACCATGTTCAAGGATTATAAAGATGGTGAGAAATCTTTTAAACTCCTTTTCGAAGATATTGGGAACGAAGTCCTTGCACTTTTAAAAACAGTAAATATAGCTTTCAAGGATTCCAATACCGAATTAGCCCTTGAAGCTGCCCAAAAAGCTCGCATTATATCGAACAAATGCGAGGAAATCATATCAGACCTGCTTGAGTCTAACTATTCATCAACACATACGGTTGTTCTGACTCTGGGAACACGATATATGAAACGCACTGCTCTTCATCTTGCCAATATTGCTTCTTCCATTTTCCTTCCTTTGCCGGAAATGGATTATATTAATGGAAAATTTAAAAAAATCAGAAAGTTATAACTACAGTATGAAAAATAAGCTTTCAATTTTTCAGATACGATCTTTTTTAAAATCAGGAAATGAAGTGTAGCGTACTTATAAACATAACTTGTTATAATCATGAAGATGACATTTACGAAATAACGTTAAAATATCTTATAACAGGGGGAACTTGTGAAAGTATATGAAACAAAAGCAATTCGTAACTTCGCTTTACTTGGACATGGAGCATGCGGTAAGACAACACTCTCAGAAGCCATCCTACATACTACCGGTATTACCAACCGTATAGGTAGAATTGAGGATGGCAATACAAAATCAGATTACATAGAGGATGAAATATCCCGTCAGATTTCAATAAGCACATCCCTCATTCAAACCGAATGGCAGGGCTTTAAATTGAATGTGGTTGATACTCCCGGATATGCGGATTTTATCGGGGAAGTAATTTGCGGTATCAGAGCTGTTGACACAGCAGTTATCTGTGTTGATGCTATTAACGGTCTGGAAGTTGGAACGGAAACTTCATCGGAATTGTGTGAAAAATATGAAAAACCGAGAGTAATCGTTGTAAATCGTTCAGGAAAAGAACACGCTCATACCTTGGAAGTTTTGAAAGCGATTCAGGATAGGTTTGGAATTAAAGCAATTCCTGTCCAGATTCCGGTTAACCCGGGAGTCGGTTTCAACAGAATAGTCGATATAATATCTATGAAAGAATATACATACACACTTGATGGAAATGGTAAGGGAAATGTATCGGATATTTCCGGTGATGTTACCTCAACAGCCGAAAAATACCACGAAAAACTTGTTGAGGCTGCGGCTGAAAGTGATGATTCTCTTATGGAAAAATATTTTGATTCCGGACTTACCCCGGAAGAGGTTAGCAAGGGTGTAAAAAATGCTATTCTCAAAAAAACGCTTATCCCCGTTCTTTTTACCGATGCCTATTCAAATGTCGGAATTGATCTTCTTCTGAAGCTCATCATTGAAAGTACTCCTTCTCCTGAGGATATGCCAAGTATCATGGCAAAAAAATCAGGTTCGGACATCGAATTACAACCATCGAACGATTCTCCTTTAGCAATACTCGTTTTTAAAACTGTAATTGAACAGCATCTTGGAGAGCTTTCATTATTCCGGGTATATTCAGGATCCTATAAAGCGGGCGATGAACTATATAATGCAACTCATTCTACCGCTGAAAAACCAACTTTGATTCACTCGTTGGTAGGAAAGGACAGATCGGATATTCCTTCTGTCTCGGCGGGTGATATGGGTACATTTGTGAAAATGAAGAATACCAAAACCGGTGATACACTGTGTACAAAGCATATGCAAGTTCAATTACCCATGCTCGAATTTCCGGAACCGGTTATGGATGTCGCTGTATACCCTAAAACAAAAGGCGAAGAAGACAAAGTATCCCAGGGTCTTATAAAGTTACATGAAGAAGATCCATCATTAAAAGTACGCACTGATCCTGAATTGAAACAGATCATTCTTGAAGGTCAGGGTGGTCTTCATATTGATGTGATTATTGATAAGTTTAAGAGAAAGAATGAAATAGATGTTCTGTTAAAGGAACCGAAAATCCCTTACAGGGAAACGATTACCGGAAAATCCGATGATAAATACCGCTATAAGAAACAATCCGGTGGACGTGGGCAGTACGGCGAAGTTTATTTCCGTATGGAGCCTTTACCTCGAGGAGAAGGATTTGAATTTGATAATAAAATTAAAGGCGGCGTTATACCCTCAAGGTTCATACCTGCTGTTGAAAAGGGTATTCATGAAGCAATGGAAAGAGGTCCTCTTTCAAAAAGTAAAGTCATAGATATAAAAGTCACCCTTTATTATGGTTCGTTCCATACGGTTGATTCGTCAGAACTGGCTTTTAAAATGGCCGCATCAATGTGTTTTAAAGAGTGCTTTTTAAAAGCCAATCCTCTTCTCCTTGAACCGATTTATAATATTGAAGTTAAAGTTCCGGATGCTTACACCGGAGATGTCATGGGTGACCTTTCATCCAGAAGGGGTAAGATATTGGGCATGGAACCATCCGGGGTTTTCCAGATTGTTAAAGCACAGTTGCCTCTGGCTGAACTGTACATGTATTCAACACATCTCCGTTCCCTTTCCCAGGGGAGAGGTGCTTTTACGAGAAATTTCTCTCATTATGAAATTGTACCTCCGGACATTTCGCAAAAAATTTTTGAGGCTGTAAAAGAGGAAGAATAAAATTGAGCATAAAAGTAACTGTAGTACGGGAGCGTTAATTTTGTATAATATTGTCGTTTAACAAATTTATTACCAATAACTTATATACTTTTTTATTTATTCATATAAATACCATTATTTCACAAACACTGTCGTGAATGAATGATTGTATTTCTTTTTCCTCTTTGGAACCATATGGATATTTACAATATTATACGTATGCAAAGCTATAAAACCACTATTTTAAGTATAAAGTGAGGTAATCAATGTCCGGTCACTCTAAATGGGCAACCATACGCCGTAAAAAAAGTGCGGTTGATGCGAAAAGGGGTAAAATCTTTACTACCATCATCAAAGAAATTCAAATTGCCGCCCGTCAGGGCGGAGGTGATGAGAATTCCAATCCCAGACTCAGAACGGCAATAGTTTCTGCAAAAGCGGTTAATATGCCAAACGATAACATAAAAAAAGCAATTCAACGCGGCACAGGGGAATTACCCGGCATAACCTATGAAGAAGTAAGTTACGAGGGATATGGACCCGGGGGTGTTGCTATACTCGTTGAATGCCTGACTGACAACAAACAGCGGACTGTCGCGGATATACGTCACCTGTTCAGTAAATATAATGGTTCTCTTGCCGAAAACGGTGCGGTTTCATGGATGTTCAGTGAAAAAGGCGTTATTTCGGTAGATAAAAGCGTTATCGATGAAGATACCTTAACGGAACATGTGCTTGAATCCGGTTCGGAAGATATGGTTACAGAGGATTCAAGTTATGAGGTATATACGGATCCGAAAGATATTCCGGCGGTGCAAGCCTACTTTGATACAAAAGGGTTGAAGTATCTGAATGCTGAAATTCAGAAAGTTCCTCAGAACACAGTAAAAGTTGAGGGCAAAGATGTAAAAACACTGTTGAAGCTTATGGAAGGTCTTGATGATTCGGATGATGTGCAGAAAATATGGTCTAATTTTGACATCGATGAAACTGAATTGGAAGAGTAATTGATGAGAGTACTTGGTGTTGATCCTGGATTTGGTATAACCGGATACGGAATTGTTGATACAGGATCAGAAGGACTATCTTTAATTGAGGCGGGCGAGATAAAAAGCAAAACCTCATTGACTCTGGAGCAAAGACTCTTCGTGCTCCATAGTGGTTTGGAGGATGTACAGAAAGAATTTCAGCCTGATGTATTTGCCGTAGAGGAACTGTATTCTCATTATAAACATCCCCGAACCGCAATTATTATGGGACATGCACGGGGTGTTTTGTTTCTTATAGCCGGCCAGGCGGATATCCCGGTATTCTCATATTCGGCTACTCGAATAAAAAAATCTATTACCGGAATGGGACGGGCGAGCAAGGAACAGATAGCAAAAATGGTTGCAAGCATCCTCAATTGCGGAGAAATGAAAGCAGGTTCCGATGTAACTGATGCGATTGCGGTAGCTCTCTGTCACATTAATACTGTTTCTCATGGTGGTGCCGTGTGATTACAAGAATGTGTGGTAAACTTGTCTCCGTACATGACGGGCAGGCACTTTTGGAATTGAACGGAATAACCTATGTCATACTGGTAACAAAAGCAGTCGAGGAACGTCTCATAGTGACCGGAAAAGTTGGGAAAGAGGTTACCTTCAATATTTTCCATTATATTGAGGGAAATGTTACTATGGGGAATACTATTCCGAGACTGGTGGGTTTTTTAAACGAAACGGACCTCGAATTTTTTTCAATACTCATAACCGTTCAAGGGCTTGGAGTAAAAAAAGCATTAAAGTCTCTGGTCATACCGGTAAAAAAAATGGCGAGAGCGATTGAATTGAATGATACCGGAACATTGAGAAAGCTGCCAGAAATTGGAGGGAAAACCGCCCAGAAAATTATCGTTGAATTGAAAGGTAAAGCGGCAAAATTCGCTCTTTTGCGGGAAGAAGAACTGCCTGAACTGAAAGCGGTTGAAGATATTGCAGATGAATACCAGCTTGAAGCAATGGAGATTTTAATACAGCTACAATATAATGAATCTGAAGCGAGAGACATTGTATGCCGCATGGCCGAATCATGCCCGAACATCACGACTGCCGAGGGGCTTATACAGGAGATATTTAAAAAACAGGTCTTGTGAATGATAAGTCCGGTGATTACTTTAATAGTAAGCTCACATAGTATCTCTGTCGGCAGTCGGCACACAGTTTTCAGTGAGCAGTGTGAATGGTAAATGTAAATTTTATATACGTGCGATACTTCAGACTATGACTCGTGAAAGAATAGTAACCGGATTACCTGCCTCCAAAGAAGAAGAAACGTTTTCCTGGAGCTTACGGCCAAGAACTTTGAAAGAGTATATCGGGCAGAAATCCATTGTTGAAAAACTGTCCATTTCGATTGAAGCCTCTCAGAAAAGAGGAGATCCGCACGAACATCTGCTTCTTCACGGTCCCCCCGGTTTAGGGAAAACGACCCTTGCCCATATCATTTCAAAGGAAATGGATGCACGGCTGGTTTCCTCTTCGGGACCTTCCCTTACGAGAACTGCCGATCTGATGGGAATCATGACAAATCTGAATAACGGCGATATCCTTTTCATCGATGAAGTTCACCGTCTACCAAGGGCTGTGGAAGAATTTATATATCCTGCCATGGAAGATTTCAGAGTTGATTTCATTATCGACAAGGGGCCGTTTTCGAAAGTTATCAATGTTCCCCTGAAGCATTTCACCCTTGTTGGAGCAACCACCCGTGTCGGTCTTTTATCCTCCCCTCTCCGCGACCGTTTCGGCATTACCTATTATATTGATTTTTATCCGATGGAGGAAATTTTCAAAATCGTTCTGCGTTCCGCAGCCCTTCTGAAAGTCGAAATAGATGATGAAGGAGCACGGATTATTGCTGAACGGTCTCGTGGCACTCCCCGCATAGCAAACCGTCTTTTACGACGTGTCCGCGACTATACTTCTGTAAGAGCGGATGGCTCTATCACTGCTAAAATTGCAGAAATATCACTCGATATGGAAGGAGTGGACAGCATAGGGCTGGACGATCTGGACCGCAAGCTTTTAAAGGTTATTATCGATTATTACAATGGCGGACCGGTGGGAATCGATGCTGTGGCTGCGACGTTATCCGAGGAAGTCAATACCCTGGAAGAACTTGTTGAGCCATATCTTCTGAAAATCGGGTTTTTGATGCGGACAAAACGTGGAAGAACAGTCGGAAGCGAGGCATACAAACATCTCGGTATTCCGTTCAAAGGTCCCGCACAGGAAAGTCTGTTCTGAAAGAGCGCATTCATAGTATTACATATCTGTATACTTTATAGATACAAAAACAAGAATTTTATTCTTGCCGGATTATGGGAAATACGTTATATTATTTCGCCTGCAACACACATAAAAACTCAGACTTGGCGGCGTAGCTCAGTTGGTTAGAGCAGCGGAATCATAATCCGCGTGTCCGGGGTTCGAATCCCTGCGCCGCTACCAAAATAATTACAAAGGTTTAAGTAACTTAAAAGTGTGGTGATAAACTCATACTTTCGGGATAATGAGCTGTCAAGGGCCGGCCTGTAAAAGAGAATAAATATGAAAAATAAGTACGAATTACGTGCAATAAAACAATGATAAACAATACGTTTTGTGAATGGCCGGCTTGTCTTGTTCTTGACAGCACCACAGCCATATATTTCATATAGGGGTGTGTGAAAAGACTTTTTCACCGCCCTCTTAAGTGTTTTTCTAAAGTTGGTATTGGTTATTATACTTTCGTTTCTGTAAGAAGCATATGTAACTAATAAAAATACAGAGCACCGCAAAAAATCCAATAGAGATAACGGTCAGAAGTTCCTGTACCTGTAACTGTATATCTCCTGTAAAGCCGAAACCAATCTCAACTATTAATCCGATGAGTAGTATGGTTCCGACTAAAAATAACGACATACTGATATATCCGTAAAACCTTATGTCACTGGCTATCCTAAAGGAATCCATATTCTGATGTGATGTATGCCTCTTGATAAGAAAAAGCGGTACAATAATTGGTAAGAAGAAAAGAAAAGGAATAACTGTTTGAGAAAGCGGTTCTTGATAATCTTGCGGTGGAGGAGACCCGGAAGGGTATCCATGCTTTATCCATTCGCCCCGGTCATTTTTTATCCAAGTATCCTCGGGTCCGGAAAAGAGACGGGCCATAGTAAGATTAATTACAAGCAGTACTACTATAGCAAAGGGTAAACGAACTCGTATCCACAAATGATGCATTATAGCACTCCCCAAATAAACTTCTGCACATCCTGCTTTCAATTTACCACAACAATCGGCAGTGTCAAGATAAAGTTATTTCAGGGTTGTTGGTAAGGAGGTGATCGACGGCCTGTCATGTCTCGTCCCTTTCAATCAAACGAAAAGTGTAATCATCTCTAGGGATTACCGGTTATGTAATCCATGGTAAAATAACTCTTTCATGGGAGGTTTGTATCATGAAAAAGGTTTTGGTTTTTGCGCTCTTCAACTTTTTTCAGCATATACGGCTTGATAAAACTATTATGGGTTTCAACTTTTCCCCAACAGATCGGTTTTAAATTCAGTATCTTTTTGTTCGAAAGCACCATAAAGAGAAGGCAAGACAAAAAGTGTTAATAATGTAGATGTAATAAGGCCCCCAACAACAACAGCAGCAAGAGGCCTTTGCACCTCAGCACCGATTCCCCGTGAGAGTAACAGTGGTAACAGACCTAATGTCGTTGTCATTGCTGTCATCAATACAGGCCTGAGACGAAGAAGAGCGCCTTCGATAAGGGCATTTTGAAGGCTTTTCCCTTCCCTGCGAAGTTGGTTAAAGTATGATACCATGACAATCCCGTTCTCAACCGATACCCCGAAGAGAGCGATAAATCCCACAGATGCCGGTACCGATAGATATTGTCCGCTCATCCACAGCGCTACGATACCGCCAATCAACGCCAGAGGAATATTGATAATGATGAGAGCCGCATTCCGAACTGATCCGAAAGATGAGAAAAGTATGACAAATATAAGCAACACAGTAAGGGGAACAATGATGACTAATCTCTGCATGGCTCTCTGCTGGTTTTCAAACTGGCCGCCAAATTCTATATAATACCCGGGTGGAAAATCCACTTTTTCATCTATGATTCGGCGTATATCACGAACCACACTCCCCATGTCTCTGCCCCGCACGTTGCACTGGACGATCCATCTCCTTTGATTTTCTTCCCGATTAATCTGAATCGGTCCGATAACGGTATGTATATCCGCCACATCTGATAGAGGTATTAAATTTCCTGAAGAGGTATGAACATAGAGCTGGGAAATAGCCTCCACCGTATCCCGGTACTGCTCTTTCATCCGCACATGGATGTCGAAACGACGAACGCCCAAGTACACCTGGCCGACAACCTCTCCGCCAACAGCAATTTCAACAATTTCCTGTACTTCATCCACGTTAACTCCATATCGGGCGCATCTCTCCCGGTCGACTATTACCTGGACCTGAGGTTGTCCGAAAGATTGCTCTACCGACAGGTCTGCCACACCAGGAACATCAAAGATGGCTTCACGAATTTCCTCTGCCTTTTGTTTTAAAATCTCCATATCCTCTCCGAATACTTTAACCGCAAGTTCTGATTTTACACCGGCTAAAAGTTCCTCGAAGACATTCTGGATTGGCTGGGCGAAGCTAAGCTGGACACCTGGATAGACTGAAAGTTCCTCTTCCATTCTCTCTATAAGGGAATCCTTGTTCTTTGCGGTTTTCCACTCGGAAATCGGCGTTAACTCCAGGTTAATTTCGGCATAATTCACGGGATGAGGGTGAGCGCCGGATTCAGGTCGCCCAATACGTGAGATCACTTCTTTAACCTCGGGGAAAGTTACTAACTTCCTTTCCAAAGCCATCACTGTGTCAGTAGCCTGAATCAGAGAAGTCGAAGGCGCCATCGTAATCCTGATAAGAATGGACCCCTCCTCTAAGGTAGGCATGAACTCAGTACCCATAAAGGGGACCAATGCCAGACTGCATAATAGCATTACAATACAAATAAAAATTACAATCCATCGATGACGAATGCTCCATTTCAGAGCAGGTCTGTAAAGCCCTTTTAAAAATCGTAGTATCATTGCCTCTCTTTTTATGCCGGTCTTTCTTCTGAGAAGAAATGTGGTGAGGACTGGTGCAATGACTATTGCCATAATCAGAGAGCCAATAAGTGCAAAAGCGATGGTGAATGCCATTGGTCGAAACATTTTTCCCTCTACTCCCTGAAGGGTAAAAAGCGGTAAAAAAACAATAACAATTATAGAAATAGCAAAAAGAATCGGGCGACCTACTTCAAGGGTTGCTTCTTTCGCTGTTTCCACAACTGATTTTGATTCCTCACCACTCGACAGATGCCGATAAATATTTTCTACGACAACTATAGATGCATCAACCAGCATTCCAATTCCAATAGCCAACCCTCCCAGAGACATAAGATTCGCTGATAGACCAAACTGTCGCATAAGAATAAAAGCTATAAGCATACAGAGTGGTATGGATAAAGCAACGATGAGTGCGGATATGATATCACCGAGGAATACTATCAGAACTATCACAACGAGTATACCACCAGCTAAAAGTGCCGACTTAACCGTTCCCGTAGCTTTCTCAACTATTTCTGCTTGTTCGTAGTATGGAATAAGGCGCACACCTTCAGGTAGAGAATTCTGCACACTCGTTAACTTTTCATAAAGGCGATCGATTACTTTACTCGTGTTTTCTCCATATAACATCAATACAATCCCGGAGACTACTTCCTCCTGACCATTCCGAGTAACTACGCCCCTTCTAATCTGTGGTCCGATTACTACATCTGCCACATCTCTTAGCAGAATCGGGAATCCATTTTTCGTCTTTAGTTTGATTGTCTCCAGATCTTCCAGGGAACTCACCAGACCAAGACCTCTTACCAGATACTCCTCTGGCCCTTTAACAATAAATTGTCCTCCAACGTTTCTGTTATTGGCATTAATAGCTTCCACAACATCATCAAGAGTCAGGTCATATTTGATTAACTGATACTGATCTAATCTAACCTGGTATTGAAGCACATTTCCCCCTATCGAGAGGATATCTGTTACTCCTTTTACCGTACGAAGCTGAAATTTGACAATCCAGTCATTCACTGTTCTCAGGAAAATATCCGGCGATAAACCATCAGTGGGTGCACCTTCTTCAAGAGTAAGATAATACATAAATATCTGGCCAAGACCGGTCGTTATCGGGCCAAGGATTGGTCGTTCATCACTCTCGGGAATTTCTTCGGCAGCCTTTGCCAGCCGCTCGCCTACGATTTGGCGGGCAAAGTATATATTCACATCATCTTCGAAATAGACATAAATCACAGCCATTCCAAATGCAGAAGTGGACTTGACCTCTCTCACCCCGGGCAGACCATTCATTGCCGATTCAATAGGATAGGTAATTAACCGCTCGATCTCCTCTGGCGCCATCCCATGCGCATCAGCGAAAACCGGAACCATGACCGGCGAGATGTCCGGAAAAGCATCGATTGGAAGCTGTCGAAAGGAATATACCCCAAAACCAACAAGAAAAATGATAAGGATAATTACCAGGAGACGCTGATTAAGTGCAAATTGAACTATTCGTTGTATCATTTGAACCTCTCTTAGTGTTCATGACCGTGACCGAAACTACCCTTGGCCACTTCTGACTTGATAAAAAATGAACCTTTAAAAACTACCCGCTCACCCTCAGTCAACCCATCGATAACCTCAATCCATCCTTCGCTTGACCGACCCAACTCGACTTCTCTTATAACAAAGTTGTAGGGCTCGTGCTCAACATAAACAGACATGTCTCCATGTTCATCAAGAACGACAGACTCTTCAGGAACGGCCAGAACCTGATCTGCAAGAGCATCAACCTGAACCCGACAGGTTACGAACAGATTCGGGATAAGTAATCCCTCTTTATTGGCGATTTCAACATAACAATCAACTGTTCTGGTTTCTTTATCCACTTCTTTTCCTATCCGAACCACTCTGCCTTGAAATGCTTTGCCGGGAAGAGATTGAGGTATAATATCCACCACCTGATTGAGTCGAATATGAGCCAGATCACTTTCATAAAGTGACATTTGCACCCAAAGGCGTGAAAGATCTACAATGTGGAAAAGATCATCTTCCGGTTCAATACGTTGACCTAATCGGACTGCCCGGTTTACTACAGTCCCCGCAATTGGACTTCTCAGTGTAAGAATACCTGTAGTTGAATGGTTGAGCAGTAAAATCTCGATTTCTGATTGAGTAAAGCCGATTGAGTAAAGAGCCCGTTCTGCAGCAGCTAATTCTGCCTGAGCAGACTGTGCATTTGCCTCTTTTTCAAGAAGTATTTTTTCTGAAACGATGTTTTCTGATCGTAATATTTTTTGTCGGATAAAATCCTTCTGTGATAATTGATTTTCGGCCACAGCACGTATGTAGGCAGATTGAGCCTCTCCAATATCAGGTGATTCAAAACTACAGAGAGGACTTCCCTTAGAAACAATGTCACCCAAACCAACAGGTATTTCAAGCATTCGTCCTCCAACGAGGGAACCTACAAGAGCCTCTCCATCAGGCAGGGGAACGATTGTGCCCGGATAAGTTTTAATCTTTTCAATATACCGTTTACTTACAGGAGCAACTTCAATATCAACCTCATTTGAGATCCCAGGTTCAAGTATAATTTCACCTGATTGCTCTTCATGTTCGTGGTCTTCATGATCAAGACCATATTCCTCATCTTCATATTCTTCATCTTTTTGATCATTCACATCAGTATGGGTAGACTCAGGTGTATCAAGATTATGATCATGAGAATCAGACCCCGGTTGTTTCTCACAACCCGGAAGATAAGTTCCCGAGATGACAAGAAAAATTATATACATTAAAAGTTTCAACCCTTTCATACTAGTATTCCTCCCAAAAACTTTTTTATTCTTTACCATAGAGAGATCCCTACAGCCATTTCGAGATCGGATTGAGCTGCAAGATATTCAAATAGAGCTGTGTGATATCCGGCCTTAGTTCTGTTCATACTTCTAAAAGCTTCTGTAATCTCCAGATAGCTCATCTCACCTTCCTCGTAGCTTCTGGTAGCAATACGTACAAGCTCATCAACATCCTTTAACATGTTTTCCCGGTAATTCTGAACTTGCCTTTCTGCGACAATAATTTTAGAATAAGCCTTCTCTATTTCGAGCAAAACTTTGTTTTTTTTTGATTCCACTTCCCATTTTGCTGCTTCTAATTCATGAGAAGCTTCCCTGATCTTTCCCTGTCCCTTAAGAAAAGCCCAGAAAGGAATTGAAAGCCCAATTTCTCCACCCCATGCTTTTGGTGAAAGTTCTCTCGGGAACTCCTGATGGAAATAGCTCACCTTAATATTTGGCATTAATCCCAACCAGGATAAACTCTTTTCAATCTCCTTTTGACATACTTGCGCAAAGGCCTCTCTGAGAAGAGGGTGGTTATCCACAGCCACCTGTTTAAGTGAGTCCTGATTCAATGATACCGGTGAAAACATGAGATTTCCCTCTATTTCGATTAAATCTTCTTTCTTCCTTCCCAAAAGTAACTTTAGTTCGTAAAGGGAAACTTCATACTCTTTTGTTATCGCCAGAACCTGATTTTCTACTTCAGCTAAATCCACCTTGACTTTTAAGGTATCATAGGAAGCTGACTCACCGGCTTCAACCCTGATTCGTGCTTTCTGGTAAAGGTTGCGAGTATTTTGAGCAATATCTTCGTATAATTGTCTGTTTTTTTCTAACAGGAGCACCTTGAAGAAATTTTTCTTAACTCTATCCACCACATCATTGCGCAAAAGTAAATATTCAGATTTAATACTATTTTTCTCAAAATTATACCACTGTCCCCTGTAGTAATAGGTTAATGGAAATTCCAATTCCTGGGTGAAACCAATTTTTTTCTCGCCATAACCAGATAAGGAATGATGATCCTTCGGAATTCCTTCATATTCGGTAAATAATTCGGGATTTTCAGGTGATATCGCTCCCCAAAATCCTGCCTTTGCGGCATGTATTTCTTGACCGGCCTTCAAAATCTCCGGATTATGAGCAATTGCCTCTTCTATTGCCTGCTCCATTGTGATTTTCTGAGTAACACCTTGCGCAGGAACCGAAACAAGCAAAATTAATAACACTAAACAAATCAATCTTTTTCGCATCATATATTATCTCCGCAATGTAAAAAGCCATGGTAAAACAAGACCAGCGACTCATAGTAACGTAAACTTCTTCAAAAAGATTTACATTTTATTGTTTGAAAATCCTGTAAGCACTGGTAAAAGAAATTAATATTTTCGTATATTATTTTACAGCACAAGGAAACATGTTCAGGAATAAATGATCTATTGTACTGTATTTTTTGGCGTTAAGACTCAGAAGCAGAAAGTCAGGAAAGATTCAGGATAAGGAAATAACTGTGAGGATAGATACGAGTACCGGATTTATGTCTTGAGGGGGCTCAATAATAAGTACTTCTTGAATTATTTCATCAAAATAAGTGTTTATGAAAGTGATGTCAAATAGAGAAGGGATCTGGTTATGAGGTACAATATATTTACCCTGAGCAATACACTTACCAGCGTAATTAATGAAAATAGGGACATCAAAATGATCACGTTCATGATTGTGGGAAGACAAAATCTCATCTTGAAGCGAAACGAAAAGTCTCTCCGTGGTTTTGACCTCTCTGTCGCATTCACACTGCCCATAAACAGCAGCCTCAATCGAAATATGATCGCCCTCGTTAAGGCAAATCACAAACTCTCCCGCTTGACCTGTGCATGTCAGAAGTATGGTAAACAGGGCTATCCATGCTGAGATTTTATTAACTTGTGGAAAAGCTATTATCATTTATTATTCATTAAGAGTTTGAGCATATGAAACAGAACTGATATATATATAATTATAATCACTTTTTGAAGTAACTTCAAGTTAAATATTCAGCATAATATTTTTCAGTTTTTCGCCGCAGTGAAATATGGGATGAGCTAAAAGC
>AQSL01000106.1 GCA_000403035.1 Candidatus Latescibacter anaerobius SCGC AAA252-E07
GATTTCCACGGTTGCAAACGAAAAAGGCGTCCTGAAGGGCGCCTTTTTTATGAGGGTTAGATAGGTATTATTGTCTTGCTTCTAAGAGGGCGGTGAAAAAGTCCTTTTTCACGCACCCTGTAATGAAATATATATCGTTTGTTGCTGTCAAGGGCTTGTAAATCAACGCTTCGCGCTGACCCTTGACAGCATAAATACTGATCATGATAGTTTATCACCACACTTCTAAAGGAAATGGAGTTTTCCCCGATATGATGAAACGCCACATCAAGCACGATGTTTAAACTGATTCCAACAGAAAAGCTTGGAAGACTAGGAGGAATAGTAATTAAATAGTATAACTTATTGATTTATTATACTATATTTAAAATACTGCTGACAAATCAAGTCTATTTAAGAATCAAATGTAGATGAATCGAAAAGTATGAAAAATCACACAATATCCTGGGTTTAAAAAAATCCTTGATTTTTCAGCCGTTATCGTGATAATATAGTATATTAGTGTACGAGAGTTGCGAAAGTATCTTTTTCACATACTCCGGCATGAAATGTATACCGTGTACTACTGTCATTGGTTCCGTCGACCAGACGTAAGAGCATGTAAATCAGCGTATTGCACTTATCTTTGAAGTTTTCATGAAAGTCTGAAATAATTTTATAATGCTTTTCAATACACCATTATAAAGAAACATCCGATGAAAAAAAAGCCGTTATCACAAAAAATTTTCCTCTATAATGTCGCCCTGACATGTATCATTGTTCTTATAATGATCATTTTCTCTCATATTCATTCACTGGATTTTCTTAACTGGAAGATATATGATGTGCTCTTCAATATTCGAAGGCATACTCCTGTCAAACGTGAAAATGTCGTTGTTGTTTGTATCGATCAAAAAAGTTTGGATTTTGTTGTCGATAACATGGAAATTAAATGGCCGTGGCCCCGGGAATATCATGCCCAACTGGTTCGCTATTTATCCGGTTGCGGCGCAAAAGCTATCGTATTTGATATCATTTTTTCTGATCCCGACATTGACCGCACCAATGCCTCACCGGGAGAAAATTGCGATGCAGATTTTGGACACGCCATTGAAGAATCAGGGATGACATACCTCGCCGCTTCTTTTCAGGATTCCATTGTACAAAAAGCCATGGATGAAAAAATATATCTTTCAGATACGTATACTTTTAAAAATATTCATCTTCATAATTATGAAACCGCTGTTTTCCCCCTGCCGGTTTTATCAAAAGGGGCGGCAGGTTTGGGTTTTGTAAATTTCACCACAGAAAAAGGCGGTATGGTACGCAGATACCCTCTTTTATTTAAGTTTCGCGAAAAGTACACACCTTCCATAGGATTTACTATTGCACGTGATTTTGTGGATAATCAAACACATAAGTTCATGGACTTAGAACAATTTGAGAATAGTAAGTTAATCGACAAAGAAGGTATGTTTCTTTTGAACTGGTACGGGAAAGGGGGTCCTGAGGGCGTTTTTACCTATTATTCATATCATGCGGTACTTGCATCGTCTCTCCGGGAAAACGGTGACCCCCCCATAATACCACATGAAGCTTTCAAGGATAAAATCATTATTATTGGTTCAAATGTTGCGGGCTTATACGACTTGAAATCAACTCCGTTTACACATATTGAATCTTATCCCGGTATGGAAATACATGCAACTGCAATTGAGAATATGCTTTCCGGTGATTTTATGCTTCGGATTCCTTTCTGGTTTGTTATTATTTCAATGGTATTTACTGCCGCACTCCTGTTCCTGTTAAATAATGTGTATAAAAATCTTCGTGTGTATATTTCTCTGTTTTTTGTGATTATAATAATCGTAATACTCGTTACATATGTGTTACTCTGTAATAATCTGTGGATTCCTGCGGCTGATATTCTCGTCAACGCCGGGATGGTTTTCGCCGGTCTGGTCATTTCAGGTTATTTCACGGAAAGCAAGGAAAAACGGTTGCTGAGAAAACAGTTTGAACGATATGTAAATGATGCGGTGCTCGAAGAAATTATGGAAAATCCGGGTGCGGTTGATGTCGAGGGCAAGACCTTAACTGCAACTGTTCTTGCGACCGATATCGCCGGTTTTACCACGATATCCGAACAGTTGTCGCCCCGTGAGGTTGTTTCAAGACTGAATGATTACCTCGCCGAAGTCTCCGAATCCCTCATTGAAAACAGCGCATTTATCAATAAGTATATCGGCGATGCAATACTTGCTGTATTTGGCGCTTTCGAAGAAAGTAACCACAGAAGAAATGCCTGTCTCGGCGCTGTGAACGCCTTGAAAATCATTAATACAAAAGCCGAACAGGCTCGACGTGAAAACAATACTCCTTTTATTACCAGGTTTGGAATAACAACCGGTGAAATCACCATGGGAAATATCGGATCAAAAAGAAAGACCGAATATACGGTAATCGGCGATACGGTAAATTCAGCATTCCGGCTCGAGGGTCTTAATAAATACTATAATACGACAGTGCTTGTCAGCGAGTATACGAGAGACGGTATTGGCGATTATTTTGAATTCCGCCTGGTGGATACAATTAAATATAAAGGCAAAGTTACATCGGTACAGGTATACGAATTACTCGGATTAAAGGGCGAAGTTGACAGGAAAATGCTCGAGATAAGGGACAATTTCGATGAAGCATTGAAATTCTACCGGGAAGGAAACTTCACCAGAGCCCGTGATATCTTCGGTAAACTCGCAGAAGAAGGCGACAAACCCTCAGAAGTTTTTAAAACCAGATGCGAAGATTTTATTGTATCTCCGCCATCAGACTGGACCGGTGTCTGGGTAATGGACAAGAAATAAACACAGGATTATAGATTTCCAGCCAGGAAACTGTTTTGTGTTTTTGGATTTCAATTATTTTCTTTTTCACCCTTCTGAAAACTTTTTAATACTTCACAATCCAGTTCTTATCCCTCAAGAAAATTTGAAACTCTCCCCCCGTGTTCAATCATGCGGTCAAGAATATCCATACAGAAGAAGAGACGTCTCGGATGATGCAAAAGACACTGGCGTTTCCAGCGATCAGGTTTGCGGTACGCGTGGGTAAAAATCTTATCGAACCAGTAAACTGCCCATGGCGCATGGGTATGCTCGATGGCGAGCAGCGTAAAGACCAGAGCATCATCTATCGCTCCGGAAGGAGCGTAGTCCTCAGGTTCCACGGGCTTTGCTTCGGGATTGGACAGCCCGACGAGACCTCCTTTTTCGCCGTCAACCCAGCACTTTTCAAGTGTCATACGGCCCAGTTCCATTGCATCCATGAACATCTTTGTATCATTAACCCGCAGCGCTTCATCCATGCACATCCATGCCGCCTGGATGCTGTGCCATCCTGATATGATGCGGTGGTTATCGTTGGGATCGGGTAAGAACGGTTGAAACTGATCATCGAGATGCTCAAATGCGATGCCCAGTTCCGGATAGTAGTGACGTTCGAGGATATTCCGCACGCACATACGCGCTATCATTTCAACACTGTAATCGTGCGTGTACCTTGCAAGCGGAGTGAGCACGCTGAGGAAATGCTGCCATGTGCCAAGCCGCTTTGTTCCCGGCTCATGCCCACTGCCGTGCCCGGCAAGATGCTGGTAATCGGGCGACACGATACGCTCGTTGACACCGTGACATGTCTCGATAGCAACACTGCGGGCATTTTCGTCCCCTGTACCATGATAGTATTCGCCCAGACCGAGCGCAACATACATGTCTCCGTAGATGTTAAACGAGCCCTGCACGAATTTACCTTCACGGGTCACCTCGGAAATCCAGTAGCCGTTCTCGTCGCGGCAGTATTTGAAAATGAAATCTATCCCCATTTTCGCTGCTTTGAGATGACGCTCGTTTTGACCGAAATGATTGTAGAGATAGGAAAATACCCAGATCCCGCGGCCGAGATAATACATTTCCTTATTGGGAGAGTCCTGTTTGTCATCATAATCATGATATGTATAAAAACCACCGTATTCCCAGTCTATTCCCTGGTTATCCCAGAAACCAAGAAATTCCTCGTCAAGTTCCTTCTGGTGGAAATCACGGAGTTCCCGCAGGGTAGAATCACCAATTTTAGTAACGACTGTCGGGCTTACCTTCGCGGTTCCGTACTCATTACCGTCCCTGTCTTCTCCCATTGCCCACACCGATGGTATTGCCGAAAGCGCACAAAGCTGTGCCGCCATGTTTGAAATAAAATATCTTCGTTTCATGGAGTTTTCCTTTCAGGTTTTATAAGTAGTTGAATTTTTAACATTTCTTTAAAAATATTGTTTAATAATTATGAATTTAATATATTATATAAAATTACTTTCGATAAATAAAATTTATAAGACTAAAGAAACAATGAATAACATAAATAACGAACCAGAATTTAAATATTTAACTCATATAAATGATAAAGCTCCATTAATTGAGCTTAGAAAAGCAATTAAACCAATTTTAGATATTAACTTATTTCCTCATATGACTGATCATAGTATTACACATTCTGATCGATTAATAGATATTATTAGTAATTTAATTACTCCTATACAAAGTACGAACAAAAAAATAAATAACATTGAGCTTACAATTTTATACTATGCTTGTTATCTTCATGATATAGGTATGAATTATGAAAAAGCAAATGAAATATTTGATTTTGCAGAATTAACAAACAAATCTTGGCAAGATATTTCAGAACGGGAAAAAAAGGAATTAATACGTAAACATCATCATGAAATTTCAGCAATAATCATTGAAAAACGTTTTTCAAGCGGTTCTCAAAATATTTTTAAGATACCAGATGAAATCATAAATTATATAGCTTGTATTTGCGAGGCTCATTGCTTAGATCCTAGTTCTGAATTTTTTAAATATCAAGAACTAACTAAAGATGGTCCAAATATTAGAACTGCTTTTATTGCTGGTTTATTAAGATTTGCAGATATATTAGATGAATCCCAAGAAAGAGCTTTAATAGAAAAATCAAAATTCTTGGAATTAGATACAAATGAACAAATTCATTGGTTTAGGCATTATTATACAGAAGCTATAACTTATGATAATAATAAAATGTTAATAAAAATATGGTTTAGATTTCCAAAAGAAAAATTTGAGGAATATAAAAATATAATCCCTCTTTTACATGTACCCTTTATAAAAAATGAATTTGAAAATCAACGAAAAATATTTATTGAAAATGGTTTTAATTGGTATATTGATGAAATTATTGAACAAAAACCGTATGGAAATTTAGAAGTTATACCAGATAATGTATTAAGTGCTATGTTAAAAGAATTATATAAAAGAAGTCAAAATGAAACCATTAACATTATTAATAAAGTTAGACCAAATATTGATTATCGTTTTGAAAAATTAAAGTTAAATAAGTCGAATATATCTTTACCTGAATATTCAAGGGAATATTGTGAAATTGTTTATGATCTTTATGATTTTGGAGGGAGACGATCTGCTTGGATTAACTTAAAAGAACTTTTTAATAGTATTAAAAAATCACAGAATGATTTAATTAAATTTGATATAGGATTAAAGTTAGCAAATTTAATGATTGAAGATGATGTGTATTTTGAAGCGGGTATTATTTTAAATGAAATTGAACCACTGACAGAACAACTTGATAATAGTAATGAAAATAAAATATTTTTTTGGAAAACAAAAGCCAAATGGGCAAATAAAATCTTTTCAAAAGATGATGCTTTAGATGCAATTAAAAAAGTGATAGAATTAGCTCCTGATCAACAAAGTAAAGAATTAATAATTTCAGAGTATTCTGAGATGACTTTTTTATTAGGCGAACTTGATAACAACCAATATTTTTTCAATGAAACCGAAAAAAATGATAATTGAAAAATTACAGCCTAAAACACGCTCTAATCTCATTAAATTTAGAATAATGGCATATAAAGGAGATTTTGAAAAAGCTCTTTCAGATATTGATAATGAGTTATCAAATAAATCTCTTAAAAAAGAGGATTTTGTTGCTTTAGCTCTTTTAAAAGCAGAATTATTTTGGTTAAATGGCCAATTTAATGAATCAATGGATGTTTTTAAGAGTAAAATTGATCAAAATATAAATAAACTTCCTGAAGATTTATTATTTATAATTAGAGACAATAACTATTTTGTAGCTTTTAGTTTATTAGATAAAAACAGTTCTAGAGATTTTTACTATTTAGTAGATGAAAGAAGATCAACTGGGCAAGACATAGGAAATGCCAGCAAAATACTCTCTGCATTAAGAGCTTCGGAAATTGGAAAAAATTATGAATCATTACCAGCTTTTGAAATCGAAGTAAAAAATTCATACAATAGTGGTTCATGGAGAGACTGCCATCAATCTTATTATTATCTTAGTAAAGAATTATTAAAATTAGGAAATCTTGATAAAGCAACTTTTTATGCTATTCAATCTTTAAATGAACAATTAGTTGAAAGTGTAAGCGAACAATTAATATTTTCTCGTAATATCAATCTTATAGAAACAACAATACGATTGTTAATAAAAAATTTTAATCTTATTCTTCATGCTAAATTATCCTGTTTATTGCTCTCTAATATTTCTGACTGCATACCAGATAATCAAATTAATGAAACATTTAATTATTTAATAAAGTATTGTTCAAATGCTCCTCAACTTAACAATTATTCTAATGTTTTTGAATCTTCATGGAAAGCATTAGAAACTTTAGCTCCGAGATTAAATTCAAAACAGCTTAATAGAATTATATCATGTGCTATCGGACATATTCTATGGAAGTCTAAAAATTTTTATAGGAAGGAAATAATAAAAGTTCTTAATACCTGTGTTACATTTATTGAAGAGGAAAAACTAGGGGAATTAACAGCCAAAGTTCTCCCATTAACTTCAGAATTAAAAAATGACTTTGACTATATAGAAGTTTTAAATTTATTTTGTCATATTGCACAGAAAGGAAATGAAAAATTAAAAGAAAAAATAGGTAATAATTTTTACCCTAAAAAAACTAGTCAATACAACACAGTCTTTCTTCAAGTTGCACCGATATTTAATAAAGAAATATTTGATAAAAATCAATTTAATAAAAATGTCCAAAATATTGCTCAAAAAATTGGTTTAATAGTTCAGCATTTAAATAAAGATGAAAAACCAGTAAATTTAGGTGGATATGGTACTATTGGTAAAACAAATAATGACACACAAATTGTAATTAGCATGAATGATTTTTCCATGGAACTGATAGGTATTTCTAATTATGTAAATATAATCAATCCAGAAATATTAAATGAACTAATAAAATCAATTATTAAAAGTATAAATGATCCAGATAATATTATCACAAATAAAGTTTCACTAATTTGGAATTTAAATTATTTTAGCGAAGGTTTCGATACTGAATTAATAAAATTAGTTTTTAAAGAATTAAATTCTTTTGCATCAGGTAAAAAAATTAGTACAAAACAATTGACTGATTATAATGAAGCTTTAAGTAAATTAAATAGATTCAGAATAAATGAAGGTAATCCCTATGATTTACAAGCTGCAGCAATTTATACCTTATCAAAAATTGAGTCTAAACACCCAAAAGCTTTTGGAAAAAAGCTCAATAAATTAATTGAAGATGCTTTAAACCATAACAATAAAATAATTCGCAGATCTGCATATGCTGCCTTGAGAGAAATACCTAAACTAACAAGATCACAAACAACACAATTAATACTTGGAACATACGAAACTGATACTGAAATAGCTTCATTAGTTTTTGAAGCTATTGCAGTTAAAAATGATTTGAATCTATCAAATAATGATTTGGAAATATTAATTAATTCATTATCAAAAGCAGTATATTCATCATTTATTTCAATTAGAAAACAAGCTGCATTTGCTACAATAAAATTGTTAATAAAAGCAAAAAATAAAAAAATAAAAAATAAATTGGAATCAATTATAAGTCTATTTGAGAAAGACATGAGTTTTTCTGTAAGACAAAATTCAAGAATTTAGCATTATATCTTAAATTTCTTTACCTTTTCACTCTCTCATATACCGCCGGATCTACATCTGTTTCATACATATCATAGGTTTTTCCGGCGTTGACATTTTTCAGGATTCTTTCTATTCCGGATGGGAATTTTACCACAATATCGTATGTTCCGGATGAATCGACACCGAAATGCTGAACGAGCGGGTTGCCTAAAAAAGTGCCGCTTCCCGCTATTACCTCACGATATCCCCTGAGAGCGTTTCTTTGTTTGGCTTTGCCAGCATCGTAAATCCAGACCTTGCTCATGACAGCGGAACGGTTTGACTTCGTTCCCTTGACATTGACTTTTATGAAGTTTTTAGTATCGGTCTTGTTTTTGAAGAGAAACCATTTCCCCGGATTGCTCGCACTGGGTCTGCGCCAGTTTCCCCCCACAAAATCCAGATCGCCATCATTATCGAGGTCGCCGAGTGCGACACCATGACCATAAAAATAAGAGCCGCCTGTTGTCTCGTGGGATTCGGTGAATTTCCCCTGACCGTTATTGATAAAGACAAGCGTATCGAACCAGCTGTTTGTTACGATAATATCAAGATCGCCGTCATTGTCAATATCACCCATCGTGCTTCCGCGGGAATTGGAAACCATATCGACTCCCGCTTCGCTTGAAACATCGGTAAAGGTGCCGTCGCCGTTGTTCCTGAACAGAAGATTCTTGCCCCATTCGGCTTCGCGGTGACCCGGGCCGGAACTGCATCCCAAAAACAGGTCCTGGTCCCCGTCGTTATCAACATCTCCCCAGAAACAGGAAATGTTGTTGCCTCTCCTGGCAAGACCGAGTTCCACGGTTACATCGGTAAACGTTCCATGCCCATCGTTACGGTAGAGGGCAAAGGTCACCGGATCGCTTGTATCATTGATATTACCGACACACAGGTCCGGGTCGCCGTCGTTGTCGTAATCCGAAAACGAGCAGCAGTACCCGTTGCCCTGGTGAGCCACTCCTGCCTGTCCGGCGATGTCACGGTATGTACCGTCACCGTTATTTACATAGAGCGAATTCGCACATTCCGGGCCCTTACGGTATCCGCCCTCGGAAACGTATATGTCAAGAAGGCCGTCGCCATTCACATCGGCAGTTGTGATACCGCAGGAATAATTGAACTTGTTGCCCGCAAGACCTGATTTCAACGCACATTCAACAAATCCTTCGTCCGATCCGAGAAAAAATGTATTCGGATGCAGTACCTCACCTCGTTTTTCACTCAAAGCCTCGAGGTTGTTGGCAACAAATATATCGAGATATCCGTCATTGTCGAAATCAGCCCATACTATACCGTGCGTATCGAGGTTCCCTCCGCCGAGCCGCAGGATTTTCGTTCTGTCAGTGAAATGCAGACTACCCCTGTTTTCGAAAAACCTGTTCTCCGTATAAACGGCACTCATGTAAATATCCAGATCGCCGTCCAAATCAAAATCACCCAGAGCAATACATTTTCCATGACCGGTATGATCAAATCCCGATCCATCGGTAGCATCCTCAAATATCCTGCCGTTCACATACAGATTCCTTTGAACATACTGAGAATGAGCTGCACAGGCAACCATAACGAAAACAAGCGTAAATACTATAGTACTCTTCATACATGACCTCCTCGAAAGGTATTCTTTCTGACAGCGTTTTGAAATATATAAATTGTAATATAGGATTTTGGAGGGTGATGAAAAAGTCTTTTTACCGCCCTCTTAGAATGATAATAACTATTATCGTTGCAATTTATAGAACTTATATTTATTATTTTTATAAAATTAATTTCCCGACCCGGCAAATAATCTATACTATTCTTTATCATACAAAATTTTTTTAAACCTTAAATCACCTGAAAGGAAATGTCATGAGTACATCAGAAAAAATGTCTTTCCGCTCCGTTTATCTTTTTGACGACACAAAAACACAAGAAAGTTTTTCCTTCAACATGCTTGTGAAAAGAACAATTATTACGCTGCTTTTCATTTTCCTTTCCTCATATCCGGCGCTGTCCGATGTAGCCATGACAAGTGTATTCGGTGATAATATGGTTTTGCAGCGTGAAATCAATATACCGGTATGGGGAACCGCCGATCCCGGTGAAAGAATTACCGTTTCCATCGACGATAACGAGGCAAAAACAACCGCCGGAAATGATGGCCACTGGTTGGTGAAGCTGGACATAATGTCAGCCGGCGGGCCGTTTAAAATGACTGTTAAAGGCAAGAACAGTATCACCTTTACCAATGTCATGGTTGGCGAAGTATGGGTCTGTTCAGGACAGTCCAACATGCAATGGCCCATAAAGAATCAGAAAAACGTGGAAAATGATGTCGCATCGGCAAACTACCCAAATATCAGGTTTTTCACTGTCGACAGGGTCACCAAACAAACGCCGCAGTATGAATTTTCCGGTAAAAAGCCCATGTGGACTGTCTGCACCCCCGAAACTGTTGTGCCTTTCTCGGCGGTTGCATACTTCTTCGGGAGACAAATGCATCGAGAACTGGGCATACCTGTCGGGCTTATACATTCATCCTGGGGCGGCTCACCCGCCGAATCATGGACAACCCGTGAATCGCTTGTAACAGACCCGGAACTCGATCCTATTCTTGTACGCTGGATTGATATAATAGAGAAATACCCTTATGCAAAACAACAGTATGACAAGGAACTTGCTGAGTGGAATAAGGCAAAGGCCGAGGGTAAACAGGTTTCGAGTATGCCGAGACCACCGCTCGGACCGGAACACTTTCATTATCCTTCCTGCCTTTATAATGCCATGATTTCACCGCTCTTACCCTATGGCATCGGTGGTGTAATCTGGTACCAGGGGGAATCAAACGCCGGGCGGGCATTTCAATACCGCAAACTATTCCCCACAATGATCCGGGACTGGCGCATGGCATGGAAACAGGGAGATTTCCCGTTCCTTTTCGTCCAGCTTGCCAACTTTAGACAAACCGTTCCGGAGCCCGGCGACAGCGACTGGGCAGAACTCAGGGAAGCTCAACTCATGACCCTCAGTCTACCCAATACCGCTATGGCAGTTGCAATTGATATCGGAGAAGCCGATAATATTCACCCTCAGAACAAGCAGGAAGTCGGGCGCCGTCTGGCTCTCGGGGCATATAAAGTTGCATTTAACATGGATATCGTCCATTCGGGGCCGTTGTATCACTCTATGTATGTCGGCAACGGAAAGATACATCTGCGTTTTACAGAAACCGGGAGCGGTCTTATTGCCAAAGGCGGGAATCCCCTCAAAGGCTTTGCTATTGCCGGAAAGAACAGAGATTTTGTTTGGGCAGATGCAAAAATCGAAGGGAACGAAGTTGTTGTCTGGAGCGATGAAGTGCCTGATCCTGTAGCGGTACGGTATGCATGGGCAAATAACCCGGTCTGCAACCTCTACAACAGAGAAGGTCTGCCTGCTTCACCGTTCCGCACAGATAGCTGGCCGGGCATAACCAATGGTGCAATGAAACCGTAAGCGTGACTCTACCCTGAAGATACTATCAAATGAGCATTTTAAATCATACAGACAGGGCGGGTACTCATTCCGCGAATCAACAATTACTTCCGGTCTCCAGCCGATATCATCGGGACAGCTGTGTCTCGAGGTAATAAGAAGATCGGTATCACTGAGCAACTCCGGAGTGAAAAATCTGCTCGCCTTTACAAATAGTATTTGCCAGTCTTTTTTTGAGGCAATTATTGTATAATTATCTGTAATATTTTAAGTTAGAATGAGTTTAATATTTATTTTCTACGGTAAATATTAAATAAAGAAAAATCCTCATCTTTTTTTTGATAAGGGCTTTTTCTCGTCTTTTTATACTATTTCTACATATTCCCCCAAGATTTCAATTGCTTCATCGTATTTGTGAGCATCACCAAAATTCTTTGCAGTCATTTCTTGTGCTTGTCTTTGCTGGTTGCTGAAAATTAAGGCACGTCTGACAAGACCCAAGAGGTTAAAAATATTCCCATCCTCTAAGGAATTCCCTTTCGTTAAAATAATGAGCCGACTGATAAATGAAATTTGGAATAAGCTATAAAATATTCGAGCGTATCCGGTTCTTCGTCATAATAGATAATAGCATTATTTACACCATATCCCAGCTCGAATTGAAAGCTTTGATTTGAGTTTTTATTTTTTACAATAAAACCTCCTCCAACCTCATAATAAAACGTGCCTGACTTTTTATGTTCTATTGCTTCAAGCCCTTCCTCATTCTGATTAAAATAATTCCATCCGAACTTCATAACTCCGAACAGATTTTCTTCAGAAACGGCTTTGAATAATACATAAACCGGAATGAAATGAAAGTTGGATGCAGCACCTCTAAATAAATCTCTGTATACTTGAAGGTTCACACCAGCACCCATAAAAAGCCGTTCATTCTTTGGGAATGATTTATATCCTTCAAAGGTCATTGAAAAACCCGGAGCCGGACTTGATGTCGCTCCCATACCGGTCGGTTTCATCACATCAGCGGAGGATATAGAATAAGAACCACCAAACTCTGCTCCAATCCCAACAAAGCCATGCATTGATTCACCGAATGCCACGTTTTTAATGAAGCAAAAATACATCATTATTAAACTGATAATCAAAAATCTTTTCATACTGCCTCCTCCTTTATTCAACGGTCTTATAGTACAAAAACAGATGAACGCTGCTATTTCGTTTCTGATTCTATCCATTAAGTAGTATATACAAATATATATATTACTGCCCTGATATTGACAAGAACTATTTTTGAGGTATATTAATAAAAAAGAAGGTGGGAATAATTAATGCAAAATTTTGAATTATTACCATCACAAAAAAAACAAGTAATTGAAATTCTTAAAAGTGAAGGTTTTGACATTACACTCTTTTCGTGGGAGATTATGCTTTCCGAGAAATGTGCTCGTAATATTTCAAAATTATCATACAATGATGGAAAATTCTATTTCTTATTTGATTTTCATCGGAATGACCATTATTGTGAGTTTTCACCTGGAGAAGAAAAAGAATTACTCATAGCCGCTGCCAAATCAGTTGAATTATATATTATTTCTATAGACCAAATCGGAAAAATTGTTAGGGTAGGCGACGAATATTTTAAAGATGATAGTGATCCTGCTTATGCTGCCAAATATTTTGAAGCATTTGAATCCCTTCTTAAGTGTGGTAATATTGTTCACGAATCAGGTAGCTAAAAGTTTCTGGATTTGAAATAGCCAGAGAATTAGCGGAAAAGGAACAATAAGCTACTCCTTAACAACGTGATGCCAGTTGAACGGAGAATCAAATGCCAGAATGTCCGTTTTTAAAAGAAGGAAAAGTTTCAAAATCTGTGGTTAAAAAAACTTTTATTTTACTTTCGCGCCGGGATAGGGCGGAATATCATGTTTCAGCGCCCAGTGCGCCGAGCGCCAGAAAATTTCCTGATACTCCGGAACCCGGTAAGCCCATTGCATATGTCCGGGCAAAAGTCCAACCACCCTGCCTATCCCGCTTTCCAGACACCATCCGCCGACCGCAACCTTTTTGTCATGCATGGCGGTAGTTTCGAATAAAGTGGTTGTATAACGTGATGTTATCACTGCCGCAAACTGCTCGTCGAGATTTATGAAAAAATTGTTTATACCCTTCGTAATCGGATGGTTCCGATTCAAATCACGAACCCAGATTGGCTGGACTTCTTTGTGCATTATCGGCTCTATACCAAGCAAATCCACGATGTCCCTGTTCCGGCAAGCCAACGTATTATGAACAGCCATAAATCCCATGCCCCGGTTTCGGATATTGTCAATAATTGCCTGTACATTCTCATCGTTCCATAAAAGCTCTCCGGTTTCCATAGAATCAACAATTCCTTCCGGTCTCCAGCCGATATCATCGGGACGGCTGTGTCGCGAGGTAATAAGAAGATCGGTATCACCGAGCAACTCCGGAGTGAAAAATCTGCTCGCCGTTACAAATAGTATCCGCCAGTCTTTTTTTGAGGCAAAAATTGAACGAACATGCATTTCATAAGGAATACTGTTGTGTCCATAGTCACCGCCCATAAAAGCAACAATCCTGGTTTCACCGGGGGCTTTAGGTCTTACAGCGGCAGACGCTTCCGATTGAATACCTGCGGATGCTGCAAGAGAAGCAATCCCGGTTTTAAAAACCTTTCTCTTTCTCATTTTTGCAAATAATGCCATATTGTTCTCCTGAACCTGTTTCCTTTCTATGGTTCCATAACTATCTATGATTCATTTCCCATACAATTTTGTTCCCCTGAGAAGTAACATCATCCCGTATAAGGCGGAATATCACGTTTCAGCGCCCAGTGCGCCGAACGCCAGATTATTTCCTGATATTCGGGAAGACGGTAAATCCAGTGTTCATGTCCCGGAAGAAGTCCCACAATCCTTCCTTTGCCCTGCTCACGGCACCATCCGCCGACCGCATCGTTTTTATCATGGACGGCAAGGGTTCTGAACAGCAACGTCGTTGTGGAGGGTGATTGCAGTTCTACATTGAACTGTTCCTCAAGATTGACAAAGAAGCTTTCAAACCCCTTCGTTATGGCATGATCCTGGTTAAAATCTTTTAATATAAGCGGCTGGATTTCCTGGTGAAGGACCGGAGTTGTGCCAATTAAGTCATGCAGTCCCTGATGACCTATCCAGATTGCATTGTGGAGAGCTAAAAGCCCCATTCCCCTGTTTTTGACGTTATCAATGATCGCTTCCACATTTTTATCCGTCCATGCCGGTACTTGTTTTTCCATCGAATCCCCGATACCCTCGGAGTCAATACCACCGAAAAGCTGAATCATGAGAAGGTCGGCATCACTGATGAGTTCGGGAGAAAAATATTTTCCCTGCCGTACAAATATGAGCCGCCAGTCTTTTTTTGACGAAAATATCGAGCGAAGATGAGTTTCATATGCTAATCCGTTATGCATGCCATCATAGCCCAAAGCAGCGACTACTTTGGTTTCACCGGGAGCTTTGGGTTTCACTACAGCCGCTATTTCAGGAGTCGAAACAGCGGCTGTCGCTATGGAAGCAATACCGGTTTTGAGTACTCTTCTTCTCGATGGTTTCTCTCCTATGTCCATTCTATTCTCCCACTCTATGTGCAATTTTTTAATGTTTTGCATCTTTTTATCTTTTTTTCACTCGTTAATCGTCAATCTTCATCTCCCCATTCAATCAGTTCCAGATCATCCAGCAACAGATGCACTCTTCTTTCGGGTTCTCCGGCCGCTTCTGTTAAAGGAATAAACGAAACAGCTCTGGTATGGACACGTGGTATGTACTGTGGAAGATCACGTCTCCCCTTCCCTTTTTTGAATCTTAGTTTCCACTGAGTATATCTTTTATTGAATTTTTCCATCGAGCTCAAAACTTCAATATTTACCGTTCTCGGGCCATCATGAAAATAATGAATCACTTCTTCCGGCTCATCGAGTCTTTCCATAAAAAAACGGAAACTGTTTCTTTTGGCATACTGATAATCCGGTAATTTTTCACCTGTTAACAGGTCGATTCTCTGTGAATTCATGTCAAACTTGATTCGTACAGGTGGCTCGATTTCCGGAAAAGAATTGAGACCGGTTAATAGTAGTATCAACACGGTAATACATGTAATCTTCAATCGACTTATATACATTAAGCTTCTCCTTTTTTCAATATGTCATGTTCTGTTTCAATTATCGGTATTTCAGTGTCAACGTTGTAAAAAAAGGTATAACATGCTCAATTCAAACTCATGAAACAATCAATTATATATCTCTCGGTGCAGGTTTAATACATAAGAAATCGTTAGCTAAAAGTATAAAGATGTGAAGAGAAATCAAAACGTTTTACCCTCAGCTGTGGTCCTCTCCTGCAAACGTGAGAGAATTGATGTAATATACCGAAGAGGGCGGTGAAAAAGTCTTTTTTCACGCACCCTG
>AQSL01000107.1 GCA_000403035.1 Candidatus Latescibacter anaerobius SCGC AAA252-E07
GAAAATATCACGAGCCAGGCGATCGATTTTGATCCCGGCACTTCACGTGAGGAACTGATAAGCGGAAGAAAGTACTGCTGGCAGGTGCAGGCTTTCGATGGCCAGGGACGATTTATCAGCCAGACAAACGAAGGGAAAAGCGATGTGTGGGACTTTACCGTCCAGTTTACACCGCCTACTTTGAATGACCCTCAGACATTTTTCCCGCTTACCGTTACCTGGTCGCCGGCACAGGCCGCAGGAGGTCAGGTATTCTACAGTGTCCGTGTTGATGAAGATCCGGATTTTTCAGATCCCTATGAACTTGAAGGGATTGCGATGACATCATTTACCTATCCGGATGATGCGCCTGCTCTGCAGAGCGGAATAAGTTATTACCTTGAGGTTCAAACAACAGATGATACGAACATCCCCATGGGTGAGCCGGACCAGATTTCGTTCAGCTTGCCTCCTGTGGAAGTTGAACTGAGGTCTCCTGCTGATGAAACGATACAGCCATCGAACATTCCTTCTTTCGAATGGACCGGCAACAGCGATTATTATGTTGTAACCGTTTTCGATGAAGCCAGTGACTGGACATATTCATCGGCAGATATACAGGATACGAGATGGATGTATGACGGCGACGAGTTAAGTCCCGGTGTAGGTTATTCCTGGAATGTGATACCGACGAACAAGTATGGCGACCAGATAGGCGATCCATCCGAGACATGGCGTTTTACGCTTCCTCCGGAAGACCAGTTGACACTCGTATCTCCGGCTGGTGTGAATATTGATACTATTTTCCCGATTTTTGTCTGGAATGAAGTACCGTCTCCTCCCGGTGAACAGGTAAATTATAATCTGGTAATCATTGATGAGGAAGAGAATATAGTTCATTCCGTAGTGGTCAGCGGAACGCAATACCAGTATCCGCAAGATGCCGAAATGCTCAAGTATGCCGCGAAATTTTCCTGGTATGTCGGAGCCGAGGCCGGCGGAGTAGAAGTGGCAACAGAAAGCGCCATGGCATGGTTTATCACTCCTTTTGTTACCGTTGAGGGTGAAGCCGTTTCAATGGAAGAGATTAATGCTGCTATCAAAGTTGTTATGGGTGATTTTGCCGAATTTCAGGAGTTCGAAGGGAAAATCCTTACATCTATAAGCGATGAATCCGGGCCTGTAACGCCTGAACAACTCATGGATATTATTGGGCAATTTAAAATTGTGAAAGTAACTATAGAATGAGGTATCAGTGATCGGAAAACCATTGGGAATAACTCATAAATACGGGAAATCGAGAATGGAACGGAAATTTGAAGTTTTGAAAATAATTATTTATTTTCTTGTGATACTTGTGTATGTATCTTCTACTCCGGCTTTTTCACAAGAACAGAATGCGGTTGCGGTAATTTATAAGATTAACGGTACGCTTCAATACCGTGAGTCCGCCGGTGAAGATTGGAAAGTGGCAAAACAGAAAGACCTTCTTTACAATGGCAATCAGTTGATGACACAAACCGGCGACAAAGCGATGATAATTTATTCTCTTACCGGAACGCGTGTTCTTGTCAATGAAAATACCGAAATTGAAATTATGGCCGATGTTGAAGTTGCAGGTCAAAAGCCCAAAACTGAAAGAACCAAGCTGGTACTCGGCGAGATTTATTCCAGGGTAAGTCAGGGGAACTACGAAGTTGAGACCCCTTCCTCGGTGGCATCGGTCCGGGGTACCGAATTTAATGCTTCATTCCTTGAAAACGAAGCGACATTTCTTGGTATGCAAGGTATTATAACGGTTATGAATGATTTTGGATCGGTAGTACTTGAACAACTTCAGGTGACGACAGTTGCAGTGAACTAGGCACCTGCCGAACCGGAAACGATTAGTCAGGATGATGCTGATAATATGACTGCCTGGACTGGTGAAGTTGAGCCGACCTGGAAATTAAACATTGTCCCTCAAGGCGGAACCGAACAGAATACGGAAGGCGCCTTTACCATGACCATCACGGCGATTAATGTAAAAGAAGGATCGATTGACCCCAATGCTTCCTTTGCTCTTACCCAATTCAGTGCCGATTCCAATGTGATAGAATTCTCTTCCGATACCGGCAAGACCTGGAGCGGCGAAGCCCCTGTGGTAACGCTCATGAACGGTCAGACACGGGTTATGTGCCGTATCACCGAAGCGGGCACGGTAAATATAACTGCGAGCGCTGAGGATGCAGAAAGTGCTGTTCTTGGTATAACTGCCAGACAGGCCAAGGAAAAGAAAACAATAGAACTGATATTCACAGAACCCGATGGTACTGGTGGAAAGACTCTTATCTGGGAGTTAGAGGAAAAATGATTTTAACCGCTATCAACAATGAGGTAATGAATATTATGGAACGAGGATATCAAACAATGACAAACTTTAAATTCATTATTTCATCTGTGCTCATGATGTCTTTGTGGGTCTCTGTGGCTTTTCCCGATACTATAGCTCCTCAGATACAGATGAACACGGACATGGGGAAAAAGGAAGCCGGTATTATCAAGGCACGTGTATTTGATGAAACACAGGTGTCGAGTGTTATGCTGTACTACCGTAAGCCGGGAGAAGTTCATTACAACTCGATTCGAATGAAGCTCAAAAACGATGATATTTACTGCCGTGAGCTTAAAAAAGAACTTGGTATCGAGGGTTCGGTGGAGTATTACCTTGTTGCCCAGGACACTTCCGGGAACGAGACAACCCTGCCGGCTATGAGCGCCGATGAAAATCCGATACAAACTTCGATGGACGGGAGCATGAATGTTTCCGCCGATGAGATTGTTTTAACAACTCCCGAAGCCGGTGAAGAGTATGATTCCGGTGATCAACTTGTTATGGTGAGTTTTTTCAAAACCGGGCGTGAAATCGATTTTGGCACCATCAGACTGAGAATTGACAAGATTGACCGTACCCGTGAAGCCGAACTCATGGGCAATATTCTCATGTGGGAGCCGCGAAGGCCTTTTATTGACGGTGAGCATGAAATCGAGGTTATTGCCAAAGATACTGCCGGTGAACCTGTTGGGCCGAATGTATGGACATTCCGGGTGAAAACCAGGATGGCGCTGCCTCTCGGCGCTGAGGGAGATTTTTACCTGGGTATACAGCGTGACGACCGCTCCTTAAAAACAGCGAATGTGCCTTTGTGGAACAATAAGATCGACATGGATTTGAGAGGTGAGGCCGATTGGCTTAGCTGGAATGCGGGTGTGATGCTTTCGAGCGAGGAAACCTCGTTTCTCACCTCCGAAACCTTACCGAACCGTCAGCCGATCAACCGCTATCATCTCGAGGGGAGAACAAGACACTGGAAGGTGCGTTTCGGAGATTCCAATCCCAATTTCAGCGATCTGTCCCTCAAGGGTATACTTGTTCGGGGCATGAACGTGGAATTCAAGTCGAACCGGGTTAACACAAATTTCGTGTGGGGTTATAATAAGCGCGAGATTGGAGAAAGCATACATATAATCGGCACCGAGTATTCTCAGCTCGATACGAACACCTATTACAATGCGGAAGGGGATACTGTAAGCACCGGCTCCGATTTCATCGTTGCCATGCAGGATCCAACCACCCTTATGTATAATATTTACGAATATGAGCAGGGAACTCCGAAACGTGATGTAATCGGTCTGAAAATGGATGTTGCCCCGGTGAGAAATAAATATGCCAACTGGAATGTAGGATTTAATTTCTTTGGCGCCGAGGATGATTCCACCTCATTGAAATACAATTATGATGCGGACAATCAAACCCGTTACTATGCGTATCGCGACAGTTCATTCTTTACCGATTACAAACCGAAGAAAAACTGGGTGGGTACGGTTCAAACATCCCTGCGGCTCTTCGATAACAAGGCCGAACTTTTCGCCGAATTCGGCGGGACAATGGTTACCGAAAACATGTTCAGCTATGTTTCGCCGGAAATTGAAAAAGAGCTCGAGGATATTCCCCAACAGATCAGCGATGAATTTCCCATAAACGGTTCCACGCAGACATCGTTTGACAAGTTGAAGCTCAAGGATAGTATTGGAGAGGGACTTTCCGATGCGATAAAATCGGTGTACCGATTCAGACTGACCACTCTAATTCCGATTCCCATGACCAAAACACGGTTGAAAGCAGAAACCTATCGTGTCCCTACCCATTATGTTTCGCTCGGCAATCCCCAGCAGAAAACGGACATCGGCGGATATAAATTCAATGTAAAATCCCGTGTTTGGAGGGATCAGGTGACATTAAGCCTGGGGTATGATTTCTACTCGGACAACCTTGACACCGAGCGTAAACAATACGGCAGCGCCGACCTTGACATGAAGGATTTGACGAAAGACACCAGCATCACGAATTTTTCCGTGAGTTTCGCTCCCAGGCAGTTTGAGCAGTATTCACCTTCGGTATCTATCGGATACCGTACGTACGATGCCGTGAACAATCTGGATCTTAAGATAGCGCAAAATGATACGTCGTCAATGATTGACGCATCAACAAATACGTTATTATTCAATATCGGCGGTGTATTACCGATAGGAATGCAGAAGCATGCCGGAATGCTCAGCATTTCAAACATGGGCATTTCTGACAACCGCCCGCTGGCTGAATATGATCGTGCTGAATCCGATAACCTTACGGTGATGTTCAATCTGAACTCGCAGCTTGATCCGATACCTTTGTCACTTTCCGGTTCTGTCGGAAGTACCGGAAACAAGACATTCCGTAAGGAAGGCAGCATGGACACCGGATTCAGCCGCAAAGAAGTTACCACCGGTATTGTTCTTTTTAATTTTGCGGGAACATACAAGTGGTTCCGTGACAAACGGCTCAAGACCACTGCCGGTGTCGGTTATATCGGTTCTTCGAACGGTGAATCCGGGATATACGGCATCGATAATAACAAGACATCATTCAAGATTGAAGCTGATTACAGGCTGACATCGGTATCTTCGCTCGGTGTGATGTTCAGGTTTATCAATTATACCGATAATGCCGAAAGCTTAAACGATTATACCGAACCGATTATCGGAGTTAACGTAAGGTCGGCGTTCTAACAGAAAGAATAGTGAAGAGAACAAAAAGGACGGTTTTTCAGCGCCGTCCTTTTTTTAATGGGCATATACTACTGAAATAACATATGAAATAAAAAAATTTTTCATTTCATTAAATTAACTATATTATATAAATAGAAAAACGGTTACATATCCAATGGGTATGATATATGGCGAAAAAAACAGCAAAAAAATGGTTAAAACAGGCATTACATGACCTTGAAATGGCAGAAAAAAACATAACGATTGAAGGTTATGATATAACCGCATTTCTTTCGCATCAGGCTGTGGAAAAACTTCTAAAAGTTTTATTTATTCTTCAGGGAGAAAAGATTCCCAGAATACATTATATCGACGAATTAGCCAGGATGCTTAATTTATCAGAGGAAGTAATATCATATATTTATGAATTGACAGCAGATTATACGATTTCACGTTATCCGGATGTAACCGAATCTGTTCCATATGAACAATATGATCAAAAAATTGCTTCTCAAAAGGTTGAATCAGCCCGAAAGGTATTTGAACTTCTCGGTGATTCATACAAAGAGTTGATTGAGGATGATTCAGATGCATGATCCATGGATTGAAAGATTTAATAATGAAGCATTACCAGTTATCATGAAAGAATTAAAGCCCACAAGGGTATTGTTTTTTGGTTCACGGGTAACAGGAAATGCCACAAAAGATTCGGATATAGATGTTATCATAATCTCAGAATCGTTTAAAGAAATTCCATTTGTTCGGCGTATGGAAAAAATCTTGAAATTGACAAGATTTCCAAAGCATGTCGATTATTTGTGTTATACACCTGAAGAATTTATGAATGTGAAAGTATCTTCAACAGTAATTGAAAATGTATTGGAAAATTATTTAGATGCGACGGTATAGTATGTTCGGTGCGTTTGTTTTTCGAAGAGAACAAAAAGGACGGTTTTTTCAGCGCCGTCCTTTTTTATTGCGCCGTATTGAGCTGATTAAAAACGGTATACCGACCGGTAAAAACCGTTCGCTTTTCCCCATTAATTTATCATGGAGGCGGGCTGACCTGTGGTTTCGAGGACACTCAGCCATTCCGGGCCGAACGGATCGAGTTGTTTCCGTTCGGAAATAACAGTTGAGATTGGCACATGGGTAAATATGTTGTTCCAGATGCTCAGAACCATCTTTGTCCTGCCGGACATGGCAGCATGGACAGCGTGACGTGCGAGCTGGTTGCAGAAAATGCTGTCATCCGAGTTGGCGGGCGATGACCTGATGATATAGCTCGGATCAATGTATTTTACCGTGGCGGCATTCCAGCCGGAGCTGAAGGTTTCTGATATACGGTCTCTTAAATATATTCCGATGTCCTCGAATTTCACATTTCCAGAAGCATCGATTTTTTTCTTTGAACCGCCGCCTGTAATAATGTCCTGACCGGCGCCTTCCGCAACAACAACAAGAGCGTGCCTGCGGTCGAGCAGTCTGGATTCAAGCACCTTGAGAAATCCTTTCTTGCCGTCCATATCGAATGGTATTTCGGGCACAAGAACAAAATTTGCATCGCCGTTCGCTATAGCCGCCATGGCTGCAATGAATCCTGAATTTCTTCCCATAAGCTTCACCACTGCAACACCGTTGAATGCGCCCCGTGCCTCCTCGTGGCCGGTGCTGAGCACACCGTTTGCGATTGAAACCGCGGTATTAAACCCGAACGAACGTTCGACAAATGCTATATCGTTATCGATTGTTTTGGGGATACCGATAACCCCGATTTTAAGCTTGCGATGCGCAATTTCTTTAGCGATATCGAGAGCGCCTTTCTGAGTACCATCACCGCCGATGGTAAAAAGTATGTTTATCTGTTCGCGTTCAAGGAAATCAACCATTTCCTGCGAACTCTGGGGGCCCCTCGATGAACCGAGGAAAGAACCGCCGGCCCGATGGATATTTTCAACCATTTCAGGCACCAGTTTCATGGGAGGAAGGCCGACCCTTGGAACAAGCCCGCTGAATCCGAACCGTATGCCAAGAATTTCCCTCACCTGGTAGCGGTAATGCATCTCCATGAAAAGCGCCCTGATAACATCGTTTAAACCGGGGCAAAGACCGCCGCAGGTCACTATGGCTGCACGTGTGTTCGAGGGATTGAAGTAGATTTTCTGGCGCGGCCCGGCGACTTCCATCGAAGGCGGATCTATGTTTTGTGCCATGAGATTTTTGATTGAAGTAAGTTCGGCATTATAAACGATACGTTCGGAATCAGGTACAAAACCTTTTTTAGACAGTGTATCATCCATGTGTTTTTCGAGTGTCGATTTATATCGAACCGGACCGAGCGTTTCTATGGAAAAATCGGGTAAATCGATAGATGCATCATGTTTATCAGGCATTTCTTTTCCTCCGGGTATGAACGGTAACACCAATCAATAATCATGTATTTATAGTCAAAGGTCAAGAGAAAAATGGGAGAGATATGCTTGAGTACCAGGAAAAGAGTCAGGGAATTCCCGATCTTCTCTTCGGGTCCGATAGTGGTTGCATAGTCAAATATCAATGGATATCAAACATCGCAAACATGAGAGCCAGATAATCGCAGAGGTGACGTGTTATTAAAAAGTTCCTCCTCGTAAAGTCTTTTGCCTTCTCACCTATCTGAGCAGAAAGTAAAGGATTGTTAAGCAAATAGCGTATTCGGTAGGCACATCCTTCTATTGAGTTAACGGTGAAACCGGTTTCACCATAAATAATCTGTGCCGTGATACCCCCAACAGCTCCACCTATCACCGGTTTACCTTTCCACATTGCTTCAGCAACGGTCAATCCAAATCCTTCCCTGGTTGACTTCTGGATAATAATTGTTGCCGCCCGCTGAAGAGCATTAATATCCATATTCGCATCCGGTGGCAAGTTGAGGATCATGATATCACTATCATGTGCCGATACCTCTTTCACTTCGTTCAACACTGCAATTCCTTCAGGGTCATCGGTAGCTTCACCACCCGCAAGGACAAGGCGGCAATCATTATATTTTTTTGCAAGTTTGTATGCATCAATTACACCGAGAGGATCTTTAAACTTGTCAAAACGTGACACCTGAAGAATAATCGGCTTATCTTTGGGAATGGAATACTTAGTCAGGGTATCATCAATCTGTTTTCCGGTCAATTCTTTGTTCTTGTCGCTGAGAGGATCTATTGATGGATAGATGAGATACTGATTTATGGGGAGTTTCTGTGCAAAACTCGGAAGTGAAAATATTGCGCCATCATACCGTGAGACATATTCTTTTAGAAAATGCCACACCCGTCTCTGGGGCATTGAGATATCGATATGACAACGCCAGACCCATCGTGACTGACTATGTTTATGATTTATAAGCGCTGCCGGCTGGGGATCATGTATGATGGCTAAATCCGCATCAAGAGAAATTTCCCGGGCATTCATTTCATTGATATTTTTGTATTCATCGTACATCTCCGGGGTAATATTCTGTTCGTACCCCTGGAGTGCATTATGGAAACATTTTGTCGTTTTGTAAAAGAGCGGAGAACCGGTTATAACTTCCCAGCGCGAAAGTATACCGAGCTCATTGAAGAAAGGGATGAGGCGCTGGAGCATTTCTGCAACACCACCGCCAAGACGGGTGGAGTTGATATGCAAAAAAGATCTTTCTGTTAATTTATCTGCAAGACGGTAAATCAGATCAATCACACCATGAGGAGCAATGTCTCGGTATGATTCTAACGTGATTTTCTTATTTTTCATGTGCTAACTCCGAGGAGCATAAATCAAGAAGCTTTTCTCTTAATCCTTCCAGGCTGTACATATAGCTGTCAATGTTCTCAAATTTGTCTGCAAGCTCATGTAAACCAAGAATTTCCTCAAACCATCGCGAAAAATCGCTTCTTCCTTTTCTGTCACGCTGCAGTGATTCAAAAAAGTGATTGTATATAGCGCTTGCATCAACTGTCTTCAGTGCCGCAATGAATTCCACAAGATTTTTTACAGTGATACCTGTTGGAACTTTGATAATCCTCGATTTCATGAAATAAAACGGCTGACCATATACCACAAAAGGTATCATTTTAATACTGGAAATATGCTGATAAATAATATCTATGAGTTCCAATCTAATATCCTCGAGACTTTTCTGTGGTGATGGTGTAACCGAACTCAGTTTCTCACCCAGTACCCTGTCTCTTAACTGAATTGCCGCCCAGTTCGCAAAGTCGTTAGGGTATGGTCCGATAATGTAAAAGTGCCGTAGAAAGTAACCGTGTGTATGATAGTAAATTGAATCTATCGGGACTTCCTCGATGAGTTCTAAAAGCTTCAGTTCATCGTTTGCTTTCTGGCCGAGGAGTTCCTTAACCTCTATACAGCACATGAAACGAAATTCGTTCACATTAATTCCTTTCGAAAAACAAACAAATTTTTCATCGGAAGTGTAAATATAAGGGAATAAACTATCATTATTTAGATTTTTTCTTATTTTCCTTTTCGAAAAGTCCGCCGGAAAAATCCTGGTTTTCGGCTGCGTGTCGTTGTTGATAAATAAGATAAACTCTTTCCATTTTACTCGATTATTTATACGTTATTTTATCATCTTTTAACGATTTTGTGACAGTACATATGATTGTGAAATATGTATAACTTTTTGTTCTTTACGCAATGGAAATGTAACATGGTTTTTTATTTCACACATGAATTCACACTTTATTTTTATAATTCGTTGTTAACTAACTTATAATTCAGAGGCTTACAAATTTTGTGATCCTGGTTTTGTTCCGGATTTTCCCTCTCGAATGGTATCATAATAACGCCGTGTCGGATAAGCGAAATCAATATCTTCACAACCTTCAAAGGCCGCTAAGATATCCTCCCAGATATCCTCCTGAGTGCCGCGACGACGTCTTGGTTTGCAGAGATAACGGATTGTTAATAGTATACCGCTTTCCTTTACGTTCGTATATACTGTCGGTGTGAGCTTGGAATAAAATATCATGTACCGTTTACTTGATTCTTTAACACGTTTTTCAGCTTCATCGGAAATTTTTTCTGTTTTATTCCGAATAATGTCTAAGAGAATTTCTTTTGCCTTTTTCCAGTTGCTTTCGAAGGTTATCAACACCGGTATTTCATTCCAGATATATTGAAATCCTTTGCTGTAGTTTGCCAGAGCTTCGGTAAAAACCTTACCGTTGGGAATATTTACGACGCGCCCCGTGCTCTGGTCGCTTTCCACCCAGTTCCCGATTTCCATGAGGGTTATATGAAAGATACTTATATCGACGACATCTCCTTTATGGTTTCCTATTTCTATACGATCGCCGATTGTTATCGGTCTTACCCAGATAATAAAAAACCATCCTGCCACATTAGATATTATATCCCGCAAAGCAATAGCTATACCAGCCGAGACCAATGCAAGAAACGTAGCAAGATCGTGGAAACCTTCCAACCATAGCCCTGCGATAAGAATTATGCTTATTATAATTGTCAAATATCTTAATGTTTTTTGCCAAATATATCGGATGCGAATATCATCAATTTGGCTCATGACTATTCGAATTAAGACATGACGAATAATCCATATCACACATAAAAGAATCAGCGTTACTATGATCTTGCTCATAATTTCGCTATTAATAGTGGTTATTTCACGAAACAGGTTATCAGGGATTTTCATATTTCATTACTTTACCGAATAAATTGAGAATTAAATATTCATTAATAAATAAGCATTTAAATTCACATTTTCCATATAAAATCCATTATATTCTTATATTTTTTAAAGCTCCGGCCGACCTTTGAAAGCTCATTAACCCTGAGATATGAGTTTTTCACCACGCTGACGGGATAGTGTGTATAAGGACAGTTCAGGATTTCTCTTCCAGCGTTTCCAGATATTTTCCTGCAGAATGCGCCGCTATTGCCCCGTCACCGGCGGCGGTAATGATCTGCCTGAGCGGTGTGTCACGCACATCGCCTGCGGCAAAAATACCGGGGAGAGAAGTTGCGAGGTTACAGTCGGCAACAATGAAACCCTGGTCGTTCAATTCCAGTAATTCCCTGAACATCTCGGTGTTCGGTAAAAGCCCGATATACAGGAACACTCCCGAAACAGGCAGCGTGGATTCATCGCCGGTTTTGACATTTTTCAGTGTAATGCTCTCCACTGAATGTGTGCCGTTGATCGATACCGCAACAGTGTCCATGTGGAATTGGATTCCGGGATTATCCGCGGCTTTTTCAACGAGCGAATGAAGGGCGCGGAACCGGTCGCGGCGATGAATGATATGGACTTTCGAGGCAAAACGTGTGAGAAAGATACCCTCATCTATAGCCGAATCCCCTCCGCCGATGACCGCGACTTCCATGCCTTTGAAAAATGCCCCGTCGCATGTGGCGCATGTGGAAACACCCTTGCCGAAAAGTTCTTTTTCGCCGGGCACATCGAGACTCCGGGGGTGTACCCCGGTGCATATGATAATGGTTTTTGTCAATACTACGTCTGATATGGTACCGATTGAGAAAATATCGATATTTTTAGTAATGGATGTTACTTCTGCGGTTTTGATTTTGAGCCCGAAACCGGTCGCCTGTTTTCTCATCCTTTCCATGAGGTCAAAACCCGAAATGCCATCAGGGAAAGCGGGATAATTTTCAACAAATGCGGTGAGCGCCGCCTGCCCTCCGGGGACGAATTTCTCAAGCAGGACCGTGTCCATGTTTGCTCTTGATGCATAGATACCTGCAGTCAGGCCGGCAGCACCTGCACCGATTATGACCGTATCATAAACCTTATCCATCAATTTTCCTTTAGTAGAGTATCAAGCCGTGACACAAATTCTGACTTGGGAAGAGCACCGATAACCTGGTCTTTTACTTCGCCGCCTTTGAAAAAAAGAATCGTAGGAATACTTCGAATGCCGTATTTCTGAGCAAGAGACTGGTTATTATCCACATCAACCTTGCCTACAACAACTTTGCCGTCATACTCTTCTGCTATTTCTTCAAGTATCGGGCCGATTATCCTGCAGGGAGGGCACCATGATGCCCAGAAATCAACAATTACGGGAAGGGAATTTTTAATAACATTGGAGTCGAATGAGTCATCGGTAACGGTGAGGGGTTTTGCCATGATTCTGCCCTTTCATAAAATCTTTGTGACAAATATGATTGAATTATTTTTTGTAATCCTGCTATGTTTATTTCAGAAAATTCAAACTTTTTTTACCTTCGGCATGATAAACGGAATCAAAAGCTCCATTAAGAGGCTCTTATCGATTCCCGAACGTTTGAGTGTTGATTCCGTACGGCCGAGAACGGTGAGCGAACGACGGATATGATCTGTATTGAAATTCTTAACCTGTTCAGGCATTTTGTTCAGCTTCCAGAAATAGGGATATGTCGTTATCACTTTTACCGCTTCGCTGTGCGGAATGCCTTTTTTAACGCGACTTTGATATTCAGAAATCTTCATGATATGCGAATACAGTTGTGCAAGATAATAGGTTTCCCTGTTTTTTTCGGTCTCCATCAGCACCGTAAGAATTTTAACCGCTTCTTTAAAATCTCCGAGCCCGACAGCATTACACAGGGCATAAACGGTGTCACGTCTGAATTCTCCGACAACAAGTTTGACATCATCCTCTGTTACTGTTTCACGGTCTCTGGCAATGATGATTGTTTTTTCAATCTCGCCGTCCAGTTCACGCAGTCCTGTTCCGGTATTGTTTATCATGAGCGCAACAGCGCTGTCGGTTACTTTTTTACCTCTTTTCATGAACCGGTTTTTAATCCATTTCGGAAGCTGGTTTTCATAAATCGTTTTAAATGATTCGGCAATAAAATACTCTTTTGGCTTGGGCGAAAGTTTTGCTTCCTCACCCTCAATAATTACGAAGGTCGTTTCGGGAGTATTCAACAATACTTTAGAAGCTTTCTTTCGTGCATCTGAATCCAGCGTATCGAAATTTCTAATGACAACGACCCTTCGCTGCGCAATCATGGGGAAGGTGATGATCAATTCGGCAAACTTTGTTATAAATTCATCCGATTTGTTTTTAAAATCTTCCGAATGGATTACATCGAGATTAAAGTCACGTGTTGCCTTGTCGACCACACCGTCGATGATTTCCGAAACCCTTTCCGACCTTTGAAAATCTTCGCCGGATAAAAGAAGGACTCTGATTCCGGAAAAAGTATCCGTGTTCATTCGCTGTCAATCTCCTCGAATTCGGCATCATCGATCTTTCCGGTATAATTAATATCTAAGGGGGAATTTGCTTTCTTCCCGTTACCCGTAACCTTGTCTGTGTTTTTACCGGAAAGGGTATATTTTCCGATCCATCGCCCAATTATGGATAGTATCCAGAATATCAGGATAACACGTATAATAAACGATATCACCATTACCACCTCTCAAAACAGTTTGAGTGTTTTCGGATGTAACCGAAACGTATAGTAAATAAGATATGAATATTTTCATGGAGAAAAAAATTATTTCTAAAAAAACTTTTGTCTTTTCATGTTAAATAATAAAAAAACTCGTTCTTATAAATGCCTATTGACTATCCCGAATATTTTCCCCTTTTCATCGGAACGGAGATGATAGAATTTCGTTCGTATTCTTTCTATGAGTGATTGTACAAAAAAACAAGTCACAAAAACATCGTTAAAAAGTGAAAGCTGAAACCTTATTTTTCCAATTTTTTAAAAAACTCTTTATGACAGCAATTTTTCTAATTGATTGAAATTAAATCAGTTATATTCGTATATACTATCATGAAAAGAGGGGTCCCAAAAAATATTTGACAACGTGCACATAATACATTATGTTGCAAGCAATTATAAAAAACACATGATAATATACATAAAGTTAGTATGGTAATATGTTCTCTTTATTTGCATAAATAGCCGGGAAATAAATGGAACGAAACGTCAATTGTTTAAACACACGGGCAGTAATAGAATACACCAGACCGAATTATCCGGAATTAATGGATTCTTTGCTGAATGATATTGATCCGTTTTTTACTTCTATAAAAAATGTGGAGGAATTTCTCTGCGATGAGTACAACTGGGTATCCCAGAAAGTATGCGCAAAACTTTTTGAAAGAGTCCGTGTTCACTCGGGTCAAAAGGATATTGCAAGATACATCGGGCGTGATACGGTCATCTCCCGACGTTTTGGATATATCGAGAATGTATTAATAAAAGCAATCGGAAATCCATACCTCAGCATCTTACGTGCCCCATCGATAAACGCAAAACTGAACAAAACAAAAACGGTTGAAATCGTCGAGGCCGATAAAACCCATGCGATTATCCGTCTTAAGTGGTTTAAGAATCTCGGTTCATCCAAAGATATTTGTCTTTATAACCAGGGTATATATGAAGCAATGCCAACGATATGGGGGCTTTCTCTTGCGAAAACCGAGGAGCTTAAATGCTTTTTTGAGGGAGATGAATACTGCGAGCTTTCATTCGAATGGGCGCACAAATCAATTTATAACATCTTCACTAATATTGCTTTTCATAGAAGGGAAATGGTAAGAGATTCAATTGCCGAAATTGAACGTGAGAAAGCTCATTTGAGCAGCAAATATCTTGAGGTTGAAAATCTTAATCAAGAACTCAGGGAAAGAATCGAACGCCTCACTTCTCTTGATGCCTGTTCAAAAGCGACGACTTCCATTCTTGACACGGATAAATTACTCGATGTTGTAATGTTGTTGATAGTCAATGTAATGCATTTTGACCGTGCCCTTTTAATGCTCGTTGATGAAGAGCAGAAAAAACTGAGACTCGTTAAGGGGGTTGGTGAATCGGAAGATGAAATGAAGAAAATAATAGGATATGAAATACCCCTCGACCGTACCACTAATATTCTTGCCCGTGTTATGGATTCCGGTATAACGCAGGTAATTACTGATGTAGATAATTCTTTTCTCAGAAAAGAAAATATTATTCTTAAGAACTTTAATCCGAAGTCGTTTATAGCGCTGCCGCTCATAACCCGCAATAGGGTCATGGGAGTTCTTGCCGCTGAACGTTTTAAAGGATTTGAAGACTTTACTTCAAGCGATCAAGATTATATGATGAATTTTTGTAATCAGATTGCAATATCCCTTGAAAATGCCAGGCTCATCGATTCGATGAAGCACTCATTTGTGTCTTCGATTCTTTCACTTGCATCTGCCCTTGAGGCAAAAGATCCATATACCCACGGTCATTCAAACCGTGTTGCTGCGTATTCCACACTTATTGCAGAAAAGCTTGGATTTGATGAAGAACGGGTCGAGTCAATACGGCTCATGGCCCTTATGCATGACGTCGGAAAAATCGGTATACCGGACAGTATTATACATAAACCCGGCAAACTTACCGAGGATGAATTCAGGGAAATTAAACTTCATCCGATCTACAGTATCAGTATTATTGAGCCGTTACTTGAAAACAACCCTGAATTTAAGCTGGTTAAGAGCCATCATGAGCGGTATGACGGCAAGGGATATCCTGATGGATTAATGGGTAAAAACATCCCACTGGAAGCACGGATCATCGCAGTTTCGGATTGTTACGATGCCATGACATCCGACCGACCTTACCGTTCGGCAATGAAAAGAGAGGATGCACTCAATCAAATCAAAGTGAATATGGGTACACAGTTATGCCCGGAAATTTCTACTGTGTTTATTGATATTATTTCGTCTATGTCAGACAAAATGTATTTGACGATAAAAAATAGTAAGGATAATTCTCCCGATTTTGATGAAAACGAGTTTTTTTTAGATGTAAAGAATGATTGATAGTATTGTAAAACGCTCCGGATTCTGCGGTTAAGATTCATTGAAAGTAATTTATTGTGCACCAACAGAGAACGGCAAATACTTTAAAAAGGTGAATAGGCACAAGGATTAAAATTCATTGGGTAAATAAATCCTTTAATTTTCGTGATTGTATGATTTCGTTGCTCAATAAGTTATTTGCTCTTTATGAGAATTGAACGTGTTTTCAGTT
>AQSL01000108.1 GCA_000403035.1 Candidatus Latescibacter anaerobius SCGC AAA252-E07
TTGCCCCCTCCGGGGGAAAGTCGGGCGTAAGCCCGGAAAGGGGGCGAAAAAAACAAACATGCTCATGAAGCAAATTATGTATCCATTAATTATCTTATAATTTGTAATTACTTGTCTTTAAATAGGTTTATGTGTTTTAAAGTATAATTGTACCGGACACTACTAATTATTTATATAAACAAAATAAGTTCGGTCATCATTGTATAAGCAGGGCTTGCTCCGCCAACTATTTATTACGTGTTTCGTGTAAAAGCGAGTGCAGCCCGGCACCGGAATTGCATAATACAGGCAGTATTCGTATGGTTTCAGTAAAAAGAAAGTAATTTCTTATACCACGAATAAAGTATGGAGTATTGAATGAAAAAAGAAATACTGGTAATTTTTTTCATTTTTACCGTCCTGGCAGTTTCATGCGGAAACGGCGGCGATGGTTCCAAAACACTTACATTCAGTCTTATCCTTGGAGAGAATTCAGATTGGTATAGAGGTGCCTACAGATTTAAAGAACTTATTGAAGAACGTACCGGGGGCAGATACAACATTCGGATATTTCCCCATGCTCAGCTTGCGGGTTCCGTTCAGCGTACCGAACTGGAGATGGTTCAGTCGGGTGTAATCGACATGTCTCTGGAATCATCGATACTCCTGTCGTTGATTGAGCCACGAATGAGTGTCTTCAGTATGCCCTGGCTTTTTGAGAATTATGAACGGGCACATACTGTCCTTGATGGCCCTCTCGGTGATGAAATGCTTGCCCTGCTTCCCCCGAAAGGACTTGTCGGTCTTGCCTATGGCACGAACGGTTTCAGGCAGATAACCAATTCAAGGAATCCGATTCAAGACCCTGTGGATATGAAAGCTATGAAAATAAGGGTTCCGGCTATTAAAATGTACATCGATATTTTTAAGATGCTCGGCGCCGATCCATCGTCGATGAACTATGGAGAACTCTTTACAGCCCTTGCACAGGGAATCATGGACGGGCAGGAGAATCCCGTTTCGGTAATCCACTCTGACCGTTTGTACGAGGTTCAGCATTATCTCACCGTATGGAATTACTCGTATGATCCGATTATTTTATGTGTTAACCGGCGGTTGTGGGATTCTTTCACGCCTCGAACAAGGGATATTTTCACCGATTGTGCAGGTGAAGCAATGCGGTACGAACGCGAACTCGTAACGAATGGTGAAAGAACAAAAATTGACTCCCTTCGAACCCATGGCATGGTGATTCATACTCTTGAGAAAGCATCTCTTGAAACGTTTAAGGCATTGACAGAACCGGTTTATGAAAAATATTCGGGCGATATCGGAGCGGAATTGATACAAGATTTCAGAAATGCGGTTAAAGATTTACGGCAGTCGGACACAGAAAGAAATGAATGATGAAACGAAAGTAATGCGTAAATAGTAATAACGGATACATTATGATACGTGAAGAAAAAGCTGAAAGACTCCCAATATCTGTTTTTATCTATGGTTACATGAAAGATATATCGGAATGAAAAATAAAATGCTTATCGAGGAGAAAATTATCGGTGTTGTTCTCTGTGTAATGGTTGTCATGGTTGGCGCACAGGTTTTCAGTCGTTATGTTGTCCATACATCGCTTTCACATACGGAAGAACTGGTACGGTACTTTTTTGTATGGATTACATTTCTCGGCGCTTCTGCTGCTGCATACAAAAGGAGGCATATCTCGGTAGCCGGCGCTTTACATATCATACCTTCGTATCTGATGAAATGGATCAGGTTATTATCCGGGATTGTAGCGTTGATTTTCACCGGTGTGATGTTGTTTTTCGGGCTCGGGATTGTTGTTCTCCAGGTGCGGACGGGTCAAACAACTGCCGCTCTGGGTCTCCCTATGTGGATAATTGGTTGTGCAGTCCCTGTTTGTTCTTTCATTATGATTCTACGGCTTATCATGATTGGCCGCATGAGAGGGAGATCCCGGTAATGGAATGGCAGGTTGGGATTGTACTTTTCGTCTCCTTTGGTATCATGCTTCTGCTCGATTTTCCCATAGCGCTTGTTCTCGGGGCCTCGAGCCTGTTTACGGTAACTGTTTTTTCTCTTGTACCCCTCAATTTTCTTCCGCAGCTCATGTTTGGTACTGCTGATTCGTTTACTTTGCTGGCTATTCCCTTTTTCATTTTTGCCGGTATTGTTTTAGGCCATACATCGATTTCACAAAGACTCATTGATCTTGCCGACAGTCTTATCGGGAATGTTCCCGGAGGACTTGGTATTGTTGGAATTGTAACAGCGGTTTTTTTTGCCGGTATATCGGGATCCGGTCCGGCAGATGTGGCCGCTCTCGGCATTATTTTAATACCGGCAATGGTGCAGGCCGGATATGATAGAAGTTTTTCTGCTTCTCTAACCGCAGCTTCAGGTGGGATAGGTATAATCGTTCCGCCCTCTATTGCGTTGATTCTTTACGGTTTTATTGCCGAAGTCTCGATAACACGGCTTTTTATTGCCGGGATAGTGCCGGGAATCATTGTCGCATGCTCTCTTATTGTTGTAACGTATGTACTGTCAAAAAAGCGGGATTACCATGCCGCAGGGGGGAAGAGAAAGAGGAAAAAAATCGGAACAGCTTTCCGTCGTGCTTTCTGGGGGCTTCTCGCACCGGTTATAATTCTCGGCGGTATCTACGGGGGAGTGTTTACACCGACCGAAGCGGCGGCGGTTACGGTGATATATAGTATCGCTGTCGATGTCTTTATTTACCGCTCTATGAAGCCGGGTGACCTTGTACGAATTGCCGGCGAAGCAGGAGTTACCTCTTCAGTCATAATGTCCATTGTGGTCACCGCGAGTCTTTTTGCCTGGATATTGAATACACAGGGGCTTGCTGCGAATGGAGCTTCATTTCTCATGTCGCTTACTTCAAATCGCTGGATTTTACTTTTAATTATAAATTGCATCCTTATTTGTGCAGGATTATTTCTCGATGCAATTTCAATATTCTACATATTTTTACCGATTTTACTCCCTGTGGTACATTCTATCGGGGTGGATCCTCTGCATTTTGGAATTATTATGACCGTTAATCTGGCGATAGGGCAGGTTACACCGCCGGTAGGGATTAATCTTATCGCAGCCTCAGGGGTTTCGGGAGTAAGTGTCAGGAGAATTTCATGGTCAGCCCTGCCGTTTATTGCAGGAGAATGTATAGCGCTTCTTCTTGTAACATATATTCCTGAACTGTCATTGTTTTTCCCGAATCTTTTGTAAGTAATCCCGGCAGAAAATAAAAGAGAGCTGGCCAGTCAGTTTTTTCCTTGCTTTCGGAGAAAAAATTTTGAATATTAAAAATCAAATTTATACGGATTCTCAATAAAAAAATGAAAGGAATGATATGAATAAAGTATCAAAAATTTTCCTTGGCATAAGTATACTGTCTTTGCTTATAACACTTGTAATGCTTGCCATAGGATACCGTGCAGAAGTCGGGCCTTATACTGTCATTATGTTTTGCGCCCTCGCATTATTTTTCATGGGGAACAAGGTTCTTAAAGGATATGCTTTCAGTATCTGGGTGTTTGCCGGTGTTGCTGCTTCCTTGGTTTATCCGGATGCATTCGGAACATGGTTCGGTTATGATCTGAGTATACTCATCGTTCCTCTTATTCAGATTATTATGTTTGGTATGGGGACTACACTCAACGTGAAAGATTTTAAGAGAGTGTTTGCCATGCCATGGCCGATACTTATCGGGATGGCCCTGCAGTTTGGCGCAAAGCCCCTCATTGCCCTGGGGACGGCCATGTTGTTCGGATTTAAAGGAGAAATCGCCGCTGGAGTTGTTTTAATCGGCTCAGTCCCGGGGGGCGTGGCATCGAATCTCATGACCTACCTTGCAAGCGGTGATGTTGCGCTTTCAGTAACCATGACCTCATGCTCCACTCTCATTTCGCCGGTCATGACACCGTTCTTGATGAAAACACTGGGCGGAAGATTTATATCGATTGAATTTATTACCATGATGTTATCAATATTGAATATGATTATTGTTCCTGTTGTTGCCGGTCTTATTGCAAACAAGATTCTCTACAGCCGTTCCCGGTGGGCGAATTCTGCAAAGAACATGATTATAATTTCTGCAATATGTTTATTCATAGCACTTATTTCAATCATTTTTAGCAGCATTTTCATCGGTATATTAATGTCACTCAGGGGCGGGATAATTATCGGTTCAATACTTCTTGGAGCAGTTGCGCTTTCAAAATTAATTGTCAGCATCATGCTTCATGGTCCGGAAAACTGGATGGATAAGACACTCCCTGTTGTTTCAATGGCTGGAATTGTCTATATAATTGCTATTATTACTGCACGGTCCAAGGAACAAATTATCACTGTCGGATTTGCTCTTATGGTTGTCTCACTCATTCAGATTTTTGCAGGGTATCTTCTCGGTTACTGGATAAGCAGAGGAGTGGGATTAAATGAAAAGACTGCCCGAACGGTTTCGATCGAGGTTGGATTACAAAACGGTGGTATGGCATCCGGTCTGGCTATAAACGTTCTGAAAAGTGCCGAAGCTGCTCTGGCTTCCGCAGTGTATGGTCCCATGATGAATGTTACCGGGTCCTTACTTGCTACATGGTGGCATAAGAAACCGGTAAAAGATAAAAAACCGGTGGAAGAAAGTGAAGTTTAAATAACACCCGAAACAGGTTCCGAAAGTTAAACAACAATGTATATAAAACTTCTTTCGTGATGATATGCAGATATGATTTCAAAAGCCGTACTAAAAAAAATGTGCGGCTTTTTTATGCATAGGAGAAATCGTACAAACATTTTTAATGTATATATTCTCTTAAACCGGATAAGAATACGAGCGGAAACAATAAATAGAGTTGTCGAGAGTACGACAGAAAACAATTTCATAACGTTCATTTTCATGAGGTGATTTGGTAATGATCCATTCCCGTACACATTTCCATTATGGCTGGATAGTGCTCGCCATGGGCACACTTGTTGTATTCGGTTCTCTGGGGCTGGCGCGTTTTGGTTATACGGTGTTGCTGCCGGCCATGCAGGTAGGCCTGGGCATTGAAAACACTCAGGCGGGTGTGCTGGCAACAGCGAATCTTATTGGGTATCTTGCCCTGTCTGTTATTGGCGGTGCCCTTGCGACTCGTTATGGTCCACGTAAGGTGATAACCACAGGCCTTGCTCTGGCAGCTATGGGCATGCTGTTTACCGGCCTGGCAAACGGATTTTTTACTGCGGCGGTTTGGCGTACTCTTACCGGTATTGGCAGTGGAATGAGCAACGTTCCGGTTATGGGACTTATGGTATCGTGGTTCGCAGCACGACGTCGCGGGCTGGCTGCAGGTATTGCAACATCGGGTTCTTCATTGGCGCTCATTTTCGTTGGACCTGTCGTACCGCGCATCCTTTCTGTCTATGGTGTGAATGGCTGGCGTCTGAGCTGGTTTATCTTTAGCGGCGTTACCCTGCTGCTTGCGATCGGTGGTTTCTTAATCTTACGGAATAATCCTTCCGAAAAAGGATTAGAACCTCTTGGCGGCGTTACCGGCAATCCGGCTTCCGGTTCCAGGAAAGATACCCTTCAATGGGGACGTGTGTATCGTTCGGCTGCCGTGTGGCATCTGGGACTGGTGTATGTTGCATTCGGGTTTTCTTATATTATATATATGACCTTCTTTATCAAGCACTTGATCACCGGAGGAGGGTATACGCAGGCTGAGGCAGGAAAGCTTTTTATGACAATGGGCTGGTTCAGTTTGATCTGCGGGCTTCTCTGGGGTGCGGTCTCTGATGTAATCGGTCGGAGACGTGCGCTCATTATTGTGTATTTGCTCCATGCAGTGGCATTTAGTTTGTTCGCATTATGGCAGGAACCGGTTGGTTTTTTTATCTCTGCGGTTTTGTTCGGTATTTCGGCCTGGAGTATTCCGGCGATAATGGCCGCCACCTGCGGCGATGTGCTTGGGCCGAGACTTGCACCTGCTGCACTGGGCTTTATAACGCTGTTCTTCGGTATCGGGCAGGCCATCGGACCGAGTGTGGCCGGAGCTATGGCCGATGCATCAGGATCTTTCAGTCCTGCATTCATACTTGCCGGAGCTGTGGCGCTTCTTGGGGCTATCGGCTCGATGTTACTTCGTTCCGTATCTCCTGTAACTTCGAAATTAAATCAGGAGGAATAATTGCTCTGAATGGAATTTTTTCGGCTTAAAGGGAACCAGTAAGGTAGTGTAAATTATTCAAACAATTTTTTTATTTTGAGCCAGGTATCATATTTTGTAGTTGAAGAAAATCCGAGGTCAGAATTTTTTCCGCCAACAATGGTTGTAGGTTGATTAATATATGCGACCAGGCCCTGAACCTGAGAATATGTTTCAATACCTTCTTTCTCAAATTTTCCTCCCGGATAATACACAAATACGACATCGTTACGGTCACAATTGCATTGGTCCACCAAAGACCTCAAGCCGCCTCCGGCAGGTATAGTCATAATAAGAGGCGAGTTTTGAAAGAAATACTGGTTTTCCTCTTTGGTTCCGTTAACATAAGCTTCAATATCCAGGTTAAGGCATAGGTTTATGCCCTTGATACTTTCGAAAGAATTTCCCTGTACATTGAGAATTAAACGAATTGTGAGAGGATTGTTTACCGGGTTTTTCTGAATGAGAAAACTTGTTCCGTCAAGAGCATCCAGAATCTCTTCACATCCTGATGTTGAACCTGAGATATTGGAAGTGTCTATGAAAAAAGGTTCGCCTTCACCGGTAGTAGCTGTCAATAACGGTCCGGAATTCACAGTGGGTTTGATATAGAGGTTCCATTCTATCTCGGAGGAGAAGGATTCCGATGATATAGCAATGAAAAAGAGCACAGCACAAATAAAAACCGACCAGGTTATTTTGAATACTATCCGTGACTGAAGACAAATTTTATGTATATTTAACAGCATAGTAAATACTTAGAATTATCAATGGTTTGTATATGAAAAATATTGAAAAACGGGACTCTTGTCAATCTATATTTCGTGAGTACCATCCACAAGTTATTTATAAAACAGGAATTATACGCATTCTTCAAGGGTAAAAAAGCTGCGTGCTGATAACTGGAAACTTTAAACTTTTAAACTTTGAATTCGTTCGAAAAAAGAATAGATGCAAAGAAAAAAAGGGCGCCCGAAAGATATTCGGGTGCCCTTTTATCCGGGTAAATAAATCGAGTTACATTCCCATTCCCATTCCCGGAGGAGGTCCGCCAGGAGATGCCGGAGCTTCCGGTTCGGGTAGTTCGGTAACGACAGCTTCAGTTGTTAAGAGAAGCGATGAAATCGAAGCCGCGTTTTCGAGTGCGATTCGCACAACCTTTGTCGGATCGATTACACCGGCCTTAACCAGGTTTTCATATTTCTCTGTAGCAGCATTGAACCCTTCATCCTGGGAAAGTTCAAGTGCCTTCATGACCGCGATTGATCCCTCGATACCTGCATTATTTGCTATCTGCCTGGCAGGATCTTTGAGAGCTTTCTTGACGATATCAACACCAACCGCTATATCACCTTTTGCCTTTACATTTCCTGCAACATCAATACTTCTGAGAAGTGCAACTCCGCCGCCGACAACGATACCTTCTTCAACAGCGGCACGTGTAGCATGAAGAGCATCTTCGACCCGAGCTTTTCTCTCCTTCATCTCGACTTCAGTTGCAGCGCCGACATTAATTACAGCAACACCGCCCGAGAGCTTGGCAAGGCGCTCCTGAAGCTTCTCACTGTCGTAATCGGAGGTGGTTTCTTCTATCTGGTTGCGGATCTGGCCGATTCGTCCCTGAATGTCTTCTGAAGAACCGGCACCTTTAATTAACGTGGTATTGTCCTTATCAATAGTTATACGGTTTGCACTTCCGAGATCGGATGTGGTGACGTTTTCAAGTTTGAAACCGATTTCCTCGGAAATAACCTTTCCGCCGGAAAGAATTGCAATATCCTGAAGCATGGCTTTCCGCCGGTCGCCATATCCGGGAGCTTTCACGGCAGCAACTTTCAGAACGCCGCGAAGCTTATTGACTACTAAAGTCGCCAGCGCTTCACCCTCGATATCCTCGGCGATTATAAGAAGGGATTTACCCATCTGGCTTACTTTTTCGAGGATAGGGAGAAGGTCTTTCATGTTGGAAATTTTCTTGTCATGGATAAGAATAAGAGCTTCTTCGAGAACTGCTTCCATGGAATCAGGGTTGGTAACGAAGTATGGTGAAATATATCCACGGTCGAACTGCATACCCTCGACAACCTCAAGAGTGGTCTCAATACCTTTCGCTTCTTCCACGGTGATAACACCATCCTTGCCGACTTTTTCCATTGCATCTGCAATGAGTTTACCGATGGTTTCATCATTGTTTGCAGAAATTGTACCAACCTGTGCAATTTCGGTTTTTCCGGTAACAGGCCGGGAAATTTTCTGTAAATTATTCACAATTGCTTTCACTGCAAGGTCAATACCTTTTTTGAGTTCCATGGGATTTGATCCCGCGGTAACATTCTTGAGTCCCTCAGCAAAAATTGCCTGGGCGAGGACGGTTGCAGTCGTTGTACCATCACCGGCTACATCCGATGTTTTTGTAGCAACTTCCTTGACCATCTGAGCTCCGACATTTTCATATTTATCTTCTAATTCGATTTCTTTTGCCACCGTTACGCCGTCTTTGGTTACAGTGGGAGCACCGAATTTTTTCTCGAGTAAGACATTACGGCCTTTTGGACCAAGAGTAACCTTGACCGCATTGGCCATTTTGTCTACACCCGCTTTTAGTCTTGCCCTTGCATCCGAACTATAACGAATTTCTTTTGCCATGCTAATCCTCCTTCATTGCTATGATTATTTTTTTATTTTCCAATAATTGCGAGAATATCCGATTCAGACATGATAAGATAATCTTCACCTTCGTATTTTAGCTCGGTACCTCCATACTTAGAGTACAAAACCATATCGCCTACTTTGACATTCATTTTGATTAGTTTGCCATTCTCATCGAGTTTGCCAGTTCCGATAGCAACAATCTTACCTTCCTGAGGTTTTTCTTTTGCCGTGTCAGGAATGATGATTCCTCCGGTACTTTTACTTTCGGAAACATCACTGGGCTTCACAATGACTCTGTCTGCTAAAGGTTTAATTTTCAAAATTAATCCTCCTTTGTTAATTAAGGTTAACGTAAAATTGGCACTTGTTCATTGAGACTGCTAAAAATTTAAATATAATTTAATAATATACCATATTATTCATTAAATCCAAAAGTATTTTATACAATGTATGATTTGAAAGACTGCCCGGAAGAGAGAGCAGCTATGCCCTTATACATCAATCAACCACTTCAAAATCGGCATCCACCGCTCCGGAATCCTTTCCGGGTGAAGCATCAGACTTCTGTTCGGATTTCTGTTCCTGTTCAGTCTGTTCTTCAGGCGCCTGACCGGCCTGCTGGCCTGCCTGGCTGTACATTTTTGAAGCGGCTTCATGCCATGCAGCATTAAGACCATCACGAGCGGAGATTATTTCATCGGTGTTATCACTCTTAATCGCCTCTTTTGCTCTTTCGAGTGCGGCCTCTACTTTAGCCCTTGCATCAGGTTCGATTTTATCACCGAGTTCTTTCAGATTCTTTTCGGTCTGGTATACTAACTGGTCCGCTTCGTTTCGGGCATTAATTTCATCTTTTTTCTTCTTGTCTTCAGTTGCATGAGTCTGAGAGTCTTTAACCATTTTCTGGATTTCGTCCTCTGAAAGCCCGCTTGAGGCTTCAATTCTTATATTTTGCTCCTTTCCGGTAGCTTTATCCTTTGCGGAAACGTTCAGTATACCGTTGGCATCAATATCAAATGTTACCTCAATCTGGGGCATACCTCTCGGTGCCGGAGGGATTCCATCCAGATGAAAACGGCCGATTGTCCTGTTAACCTGTGCCATCTCACGTTCGCCCTGGAGAACATGGATTTCTACGGATGTTTGATTATCAGCCGCTGTTGAAAATATTTCGCTCTTTTTCGTGGGTATTGTTGTGTTGCGCTCGATAAGTCTTGTGAAAACTCCGCCAAGGGTTTCGATGCCCAGAGACAAAGGAGTAACATCCAAAAGAAGCACATCTGTAACATCTCCGGAAAGGACTCCACCCTGAATGGCAGCACCTAAAGCCACAACTTCATCAGGATTTACACCTTTGTGAGGATCTTTCCCGAATATTTCTTTCACAAGTTCCTGTACTTTCGGAATTCTCGTTGAACCACCGACAAGAATAACCTCGCTGATCTGGTCGGGAGTAAGTCCCGCATCTTTGAGAGCATTTTCAACAGGCTTACGAGTCCTTTCGATCAGATCACCGGTCAGTTCCTCGAATGTTGCCCTCGTAAACGTTACGTTAAGATGTTTCGGACCGGATGCATCGGCGGTTATAAACGGCAGATTTATATCTGTCTGTAAGGTGTTTGAGACCTCACACTTCGCTTTTTCCGCTGCTTCTTTTAATCTCTGGAGAGCCATGGGATCTTTTCGTAAATCTATTCCCTGTTCCTTTTTAAAATTATCTGCCAGCCAGTCAACAAGTCTCTGATCAAAATCATCCCCGCCGAGATGAGTATCGCCATTTGTTGACAGTACTTCAAATACACCGTCTCCGAGTTCCAGAATTGAAATATCGTATGTTCCTCCGCCAAGATCGAACACGGCGATTTTTTCATCTTTCTTTTTATCGAGTCCATACGCAAGAGATGCCGCTGTCGGCTCGTTAATAATGCGTTTTACATTCAATCCGGAAATTCGTCCGGCATCTTTCGTGGCCTGGCGCTGAGAATCATTAAAGTAGGCGGGAACGGTAATAATTGCATCGGTTACTTTTTCGCCGAGATAATCCTCTGCAGTCTGCTTCATTTTCTGTAAAACAAAAGCAGATATTTCAGGTGGTGAATATTCCTTGTCACCAATGCTTACCCGTGCCGTTTCATTATTTCCTTTCATGACCTTGTAGGGCACTTCTGAAATTTCATTCTGTACCTCATCATATTTTCTTCCCATAAACCGCTTTATGGAAAATACAGTCTTTTCAGGGTTGGTTACAGCCTGCCTTTTTGCAACCTGTCCCACAAGTCTTTCTCCCTTGTCAGTAAAAGCAGAAACGCTGGGTGTCGTTCTTCCTCCTTCTTGATTTGGAATAACTACCGGCTGTCCTCCTTCCATCACTGCAACGACTGAATTTGTTGTACCTAAATCAATACCAATTATTTTCGACATTAAAAAATCCCCCTTTACATGTACAATATATTTTATCAAAATAGTACTTTGCAAAAATAGTGCCAGGGGCAGCAAAATTCTATAACTTATTATAATGTAAAAGATTATGGTAGATAGTAAGTAATTTGAGTTTTATTATGTTCCATATTAAATAATGCCATATAGGCAGTATTGACGTCATTATGGCAGTTTTGTGTGCCTTTCAACCTGCCGGAAGTACTTTTCAAACAAGCTTTTTGTGTTCTTGCTTAAAAAATCTTGCAATAATTGGCTAAATATTGTATCAATTTGGTTAACATATATTTTCATTTTTGGAGAGAAGTAATTTATTCTTTCAAAAATTGAGTAAAATTTGCTTTTTTCTTCTGTCTGAATTTCGCGGGTATACGTTACCGTATGTCCGTGTAATTATACACGACTATTGACGATGTCAGGAATGAGGAATCGCAATAAAAGAACGAAGTAAATCTCATAATGATAGAAATAAATTTCACTTTGCTGTCTTTATATCATTATTTTATAAGTGAGTAATGAAAGAGGATTGTTTCAACACGTTCTGGAAACGAGCCATGAGTATGAAAAATGACAAAAAAATAGCAGTGCCGAATATCAACAGTTTATCCGAAGAATTTCTGGAAACGCTGAAGGAAATTTCAAAGAGCGGTACGAAACTTAACACCGAAACTTTCTCGAAGTTTCTTGTAAAAAGGCCCATGATCAAAGATATTTTGAGACTGGCTCAAAATGCCCAGAAAGATAAAGAATCACAGATTAATGCTAATATGCAAATGCTTGAATCAGAGCTTGAAACTGCTGAAAATAACAAGAAACAGATTCTTAAGGACTTGTTTGATCTTGAAGTAAAACTCGACTGTGAGAGGGATTTTTTTAAACGGTTGGTACTTATTTTGATAAATCTTTCCCGGGTTCCCGGAAACGAGACTTTTTATGAGATGTTGGATGAATATCGACAGCTTGTTATTGATGATGATGACATTGATAAACTCGAAAATGTTCTCGGTAAAATTAAGAACCGTATGCTCAAAGAGGATGTAAAGGCAAAAAAGGGGTATCACTTCGTGGACAAAGAAGAAGATACCGAAGATTCAAAGTCCAGACCCGCTGTATTTCGAAGATTTATCGGCGATCCTGGTGAAATTAAATTAAAGCCACTTAAAAAAGCCGGTTTAAAAGCCCTTGCCGATTTAAAATCAACTTTAGGTACTGAATATTATGAAAGTATTGAAACAATCGAGAATCGAATAGATGAATGTGATACTGTTGATTACCTCCTTTCACAACCTAAACTCATACTTGGTGTAATTCATGATTATGTACAACATGTTGAACAGGATAGAGCGCAAATTACCGGTTTTATAAGAGAGATAGGGAAACGATTGATTGAAATGGAGAAAGGGATATTACTTGCATTCACTTCTTCCAGTGAATCATTTAAAGAAAACTATTCTTTCAATGAAGATTTGGGATATCGAATAAGGAATATTGGAGAATCTGTTGGAAAAAGTAAGAATTTTCAGGAGTTAAAATCTTTGATTATTTTAGAGTTGTCCACAATAACCAAAACTCTTGATGAAAAACGCAAAGAATACAAATTTAGAAATGAAAAAGCAAGCAGGGAAAAGGAAAAACTTCAACAACATTTCGAAAAAATGATTAATACTGTCATAGATCAAAATAAAACGCTCATTAAAAAAAATCAAAGAGATTCCCTTACGAATATATTTAACAGAGCTACTTTTCATGAATTTTTTTACATCGAACTCCAGCGGTATCAAAGGTATATGGAACCATTTACCATTCTTATGTTTGATATCGATTATTTCAAAACGGTTAATGATACATACGGCCATGGAGCGGGAGACAGGGTTTTGATAGGTATAGCAAGGTGTGTTGAAGATATATTGCGTAAAACCGATATATTTGCACGGTATGGAGGTGAAGAATTTATTATACTCATGCCCAATACTAATCTGGAAAATGGTCTAATTGTGGCCGAAAAATTACGTGAGGTTGTTCAGGAAACTGAATTTTTTTATGAAGGACAGAACGTACCAATCACGGTTAGTGCGGGTATCACTGAAGTAAATACTGAGGATAAGGATTTTATGAACATTATTGAGAGGGCCGACCATCTGATGTATAAAGCCAAGGAAAGAGGTCGAAACAAAGTTGTTTCCGATTCTGATGTGGAGAAATAGATTCTGCCAATAATGAAAGTATCTGAGTGATACGAAAATTTGATAACATGAATGAAGCGCTATTCACCATGAAAACTATGGAACATATTGAAGTAAGTATATCCGTTTGATCCAAAGGATTAGAAAACTATCGCAGGGGTGAGGCCTGTAACCATCTTTATGTTCGGGCAACCATGAAGCTTGCTTTTACCGTATAATCGCTTAACGGATATTGATAAAACGTTTCACCGCTCATAAAACTGAATACCCGTAGGAAAGAAGAAATAAACGATTCGAATTAACAGCTTATTACCTTTCAAATCTTTTTTAACAATAACTTTTTTTAAAGGAGGTATGTTACTATGAAAAAGCTTTTGGTTTTAACAGTAATTCTTTTCATCGGAGTTTCTTCACTTTCGTTCGGGGAAGCGCCTAAACCGCCCTTTGGTGGTGACAAATGGCCTTCTTTCTTTGAGCTCGACGATTACAATCACCGTTACCCGGAAACCGACACGAATGTTGAAATGTACCTGCACAGCTTCCTGGATTCACCTGTTCACCAGGGTTCTGTCAGGCACGGAGGATGGATCGAGCGTGAATACCTTTTTCCGGGTGATCCAACGAATCCGTATAGGCCGGGCGCTGTTCTGAAATATATAAAAGCGTATAATCATGGCAAATTGGATCCCGATACATGGACACAGAAGACAACTCATAATAAAGAGCAGGTGTTTTTCTATATAACGAGCGGTGTTGGAAAAGTTGAGGCAGGCGGCAAGAACGCTGAGCTGTCCGAGGGTACCGGAGTATTTATCCCCGCCGGGCTCGAATACCAGTTTTTCAATACGTGTAAAGAGCATTATCTTGAAGCTGTCATCATTGTTGAGGAAATAACCGATGGATTTGAACCTTTAAAGGAGATGAAAACCGGTTCATATAAGGATCATATGCCTCGTGCCGGGATGCACTGGGCGCACATCGGCCGTGGTATTGTTGACGGTGTGAAATTTGCAAATCCCATGGGAGTTGCGATAGTTTCTGTTGATGCCATGGATATAGCGCAGCCGCACTTGCATGGTCCCGACTGTGAGGAGATATGGTGCCAGTTGAAGGGCGACAGCCTGCTGCTTTTCGGAAACCGCCTTTTTGTACAGAGAGTTGGCACTGCATTTCTCATTCCTCCTAATTTCCGAGTGCCTCATTCTTCCATAAACCATACGAGTGAGCCGATGCAGTGGCTCTATCTCGGAAACAGGCATGATCCGAAAGAAACCAGATACCTGGAGGGTCATATAAAAGGGTTTAAGTAATTACATATACTATATTTTTTTACGGATGTCTCATAAAATAACATTGAAGGCGGACAGATAATCTTACATTTTTAATCGTACATCAGCAGTAACAACTGCCAACAAAAAACCCCGGTGTGCTTCTTGCATAACGGGGTTTTTTTTTGCTCCCATATCCTCTACCGTCGAAAGATTTCAGGGGCTACTTCACCACGATATTAACGAGTTTTTGAGGAACATAGATTGTTTTCACAATGTTTTTCCCCTCGGTAAAACGCCCGACATTTTCATTCGATTGCGCCATAGCAATAGCGTCATCTTTTGAAATATCCGTGGGAGCTTCCATAGTTCCGCGAACTTTACCGTTAACCTGTGCAACGAGCTGGAATGTATCGTACACGATTTTGGAATCGTCCCATTCCGGCCAGCCGGCGTTAAAAATATTTCCTTCATTACCGAGTCTTTCCCACAATTCTTCGGCGAGGTGCGGTGAAAAAGGCGCCATAAGCCTGATGAGAATTTCGACCGGTTTTTTGTAGATAGTATCCGCACCGGTCATGCCGTTGAGAAACTCCATCATGAAAGCAATGGCGGTATTGTATTCAAGATTTTTTATATTGAAAGTAACATCCCTGGCAGTTTTATGTACAAGGGTAACAAGCCCTTTATCATCAGGCATTCCGGGCGCCATATTACCGGCACATACAAGGCGGTAAATCCTGTCATAAAAACGCCTGATTCCCATGATTCCCTTATCCTGAAAATCACCGCCCTGTGTGTATGGTCCCAGGAACATCAGGTAGGTGCGGAAGCAGTCGGCGCCGTATCTGGTAATGAAATCATCGGGATTTACGACGTTCCCGCGGCTTTTGGACATCTTTGCGCCGTCCTTAATAATAAGCCCGTGGGCGCGGAATGTCTTGAACGGTTCTTCAAATTCGATGAAGCCCATATCCTTGAGTGCCATGGTGATAAAACGTGTATAAAGCAAGTGGAGAACCGCATGTTCATTGCCGCCGATATACATGTCGACAGGCAGCCACTTGCGTGTGCGGTCGCTGTCAAACGGGCGGTCATCGAATTCCGTCGAGGGATAGCGGAAGAAATACCATGCAGAATCGAGAAAATTATCCATGACATCGGTCTCTCTTTTCGCTGGTCCGCCGCATTTCGGGCAGGTCGTCGTAACAAACTCGTCGCTCCGTGCAAGCGGGGATTTCCCGGAACCGTCAGGCTGAAAATCTTCCATATCGGGAAGAAGCACCGGCAGGTCTTTTTCGGGAACTGCCTGCGGGCCGCATGTATCGCAGTGTATAATGGGAATGGGCGGTCCCCAGTAACGCTGACGTGAAATACACCAGTCATGCAACCTGAAATTGACTGCTTTTTTGCCAAGCCCGCGATCCTCAAACCAGCGGGTTATCTGCGGGATAGCTTCCAGCGAATCAATCCCGTTAAACGTTTCCGAATGTATCATCACACCTTCACCGGTATATGCTTCGGTGAGCTCATGTTCTTTACCATCAGGAGATATCACCTCGATGATGGGGAGATTGAATGCTTGTGCGAACTCAAAATCGCGTTCATCATGGGCGGGAACAGCCATGATCGCTCCCGTGCCGTACCCTATCAGGACATAATCGGCAACCCAGATGGGGATTTTCTTTCCGTTCGCCGGATTAATTGAATATCCGCCGGTACATACACCGGTTTTTGTGCCGGCTTCGTCAATACGTTCCTCCTCTGATTTTTCCATTGTCTCCCGAACATAGTTCTCTACGGCTTTTTTCTGCTCGGGCGAGGTTATTTTTTCAACCAGGGGATGCTCGGGTGCAAGAACCATATACGTGGCACCGAAGATTGTGTCAGGCCGGGTAGTGAACACCCTTAATTTTTCGTCCAGACCATCGATACCGAAATCGATATCGGCTCCTTCGCTTCTTCCTATCCAGATTCTCTGGGCAGATTTGGTAATTTCAGACCAGTCGATTTCGGCGAGGTTATCGAGCAGTTTTTGGGCATAATCGGTTATACGGAAAAACCACTGGATCATTTCTTTTTGTTCAACTTTCGTTGAGCATCGTTCACATTCGCCACCGATAACCTGCTCGGAAGCAAGGACTGTCATGCAGGATGGGCACCAGTTTAACGGCTCTTTTTTCTGGTAGGCGAGACCGTTTTTGAATAACTGGACAAATATCCATTGTGTCCATTTGTAGTATAAAGGATCGGTGGTGTCAACCTGCCGTGACCAGTCAAACATAAACCCGAGCATTTTGAGCTGTCTGTCGCGGAAATGAGCGATATTCTGAGGAACCAAACTGGCCGGGTGCACACCTTTCTTAATTGCAAAGTTTTCGGAATGCATGCCGAATGCATCGAAACCTATCGGTTCGAAAACATCATAACCGTTCATTTTCATAAACCGTCCGTAAATGTCTGAACCGGTAAAAGCATAGACATTACCGACATGAAGCCCTTCCGCAGAGGGATAGGGAAACATCATGAGATTATAGAATGGCCGCCTGGCATGAATAAGATCGATGGTAAAATCGCCGCGTTCCTTCCAGCGTTCTCTCCATTTTTTCTCGATAGATATATGATCGTATTTAGCTTCGGATTTTCTGCTCATGTATCCCCCGGAATATTAGTATGTAAGTAATGAACATTCTTCTAAATTTAAATAAAAAATATACTATAAAAATAATGTATATTCAATCAATAAATAGAATCAGTATTTTTCCTGTCTCTCATTAAACATGGAACAGGTTTTTCTATTCGTTACCAATTCTTACATCAATGACCTGATGCTCAATTCATCTCCAAAAGGTTATTTGCGTTTCATAATCTTTTTTATTATATAAACTTATTCAGTAGTGTCCGGTAAAAGTATACTTTAAAACATATAAACCTATTTAAAGACAAGTAATTACAAATTATAAGATAATTAATGGATAGATAATTTGCTTCATGAGCATGTTTGTTTTTTTCGCCCCCTTTCCGGGCTTACGCCCGACTTTCCCCCGGAGGGG
>AQSL01000109.1 GCA_000403035.1 Candidatus Latescibacter anaerobius SCGC AAA252-E07
TTTCACCGCCCTCTTAAAAGTGACTATGTTCTATGAAAATTGGTAAAACCCGGGTAGCCGTTTCCGATACAAACCTTTCAGAGCTCGATGTCCGGGGTATCGTAAATCCCGCAAACAATATGCTCTGGTTTGGCGGCGGGTTATCGGCAGAGATTCGAAAATACGGTGGAAAATCAATCGAGAACGAAGCGCTTCAAAAAGCTCCTGCAGGTGTCGGTGAAGCTGTTGTAACGGGGGCAGGCGATCTGAAAGCACGGTGGATAATCCATGCCGTTATCTCTGACCAGAACCTGATTACACATGAAGAAATCATCCGTAATGCTGTGAAAGCATCTCTTATAAAAGCCGGAGAAATCGGGTCTAAATCCCTGGCATTTCCTCTGTTTGTCACAGGAACGCATGATGTGGAAGTGCATGTTATTATTCATAGTATGGTTGACGAAACGATGAAGTACCTGCTCAATGAAAATCATTCTCTTGAATATGTGGTTTTCATAGATAAAGCGCGTGAAATCAGGGATATATTCACTGCCACTCTTATTGAAAAGTTTACGAAACATGGCTGATAAAGAAGCGTTTGAAATACTTACACGACATTCTGATGATATATACCGCTGTTTTCGATGCGGGCTGTGCAGGGATGTATGTCCTTCATTTGAGGAATCCGGGCTTGAATACTCCTCTCCGAGAGGCAGGGTACAGTTTGCCAGAGCTGTACTTGAGGGAATAATACCTCCGGACAGGGTGTTCGAGGATAGGATTCTTGACTGCCTGAATTGTATGCGCTGTGCCGAGATATGTCCATCCGGCGTGAGAACCGACAGGATTGTTCTGGCGGCGCGCGCCGAACTCGCAAAAAGGGGAAAGCTTACGCTCATAAAGAAATTTGTATTTAACGGTATTATAAAGAATTCCTTTGTAATGAGGTTATGTGCAATGGCCGGATCGCTCGGCCAGAAATGGTTTTACGAACCCGGGAGCGCGCTTGATAATCTGGTGCCTTTCGCTGCAGGACTGGAAGATAAGAAAATCCCGCGGTTTACTGACAGGCCGGCAATAAACCGCTGGCCGGAAATAAACCCTTCGGTTTATGGTGAAAAGACAATGACAGCGGGTTATTTTATCGGCTGTGCCACGAATTTTTTATTTCCACAGGTTGCCGATGCGACAATCCGTGTTCTTACCAGAAACCGGATCGAGGTTGTTATACCGAGGGGACAGGTCTGTTGCGGGGTACCCGTTTATTCATCCGGGGATTTTACAAATGCCAGGAAACTGGCCGAAAAAAACCTCGAGGTTTTTCGGGATTTTGATATTGACTGTATCGTTACCGACTGTTCTTCCTGCTCGGCGGCGTTAAAGCATGATATACGGGAATTACTCGATGTGAAATCCTTCGATGTGCCTGTGTATGACATCAACGAGTATCTTGTGAACATTTTGAGTATCGACCGTGATTTTGGCGAAGTCCCGATGAGTGTTACCTATCACGATCCTTGCCACCTGAAACGGGGACAAAATATCTTTCTTGAACCGCGAGAACTCTTGAAAATGGTCCCCGGTGTTACATTATTAGAGATGGAAGATTCCGATATGTGCTGCGGCGGTGCGGGCACTTTTTCATTCACCCATCATGAGCTATCCCGCAAAATCGGCGCCCGTAAAATCGAAACGATACGAAATACCGGCGCAGAATATGCTGCGACACCCTGTCCCTCGTGTAAAATTCAGATCGATGATCTGCTGTATCATGCCGGTATCGATATAAAAACCATACATCCTGTGGAGGTTCTCGACTTCTCGTATAAACAAAAAGATAGAATTGACAGTGAATTTGAACTCATTGAAGTATGATAAAACGTTTTGGAGGTTACATGAAGATTCTCATGCTGAAAAACAGAACACTCATTTTTCTGATAGTTATCACGGTTACAGCCGCAATGCTTGCCGGGTGTGCAGCAACTTTTCCGGGTAAAAAGAAAGCAGTCATTGAAGAAACTGACAAGAAAACTGCCGTTGACCTTTATATGGAAGGCAAGATGGCCGAAGCAAAGGAAAACTGGGCAGAAGCAATCACCGCTTATATTGAAGCTCTTGAGTATGATCCCGAATCGGATGAGATTGCATCCACTCTCGCTACGGTTTTTTACAAGGATGATAAAATCCGTTCGGCTATACATTACATCAGAATGGCTATCCGGCTTAACTCTTCCGAGCCAAAATACTGGCGTATATTGCAGCTTCTTGAACAGCGCGAGGGAAGATTCGATAATGCCGCAGAAGCCCTGAAAATGTACATGAAACTAAATCCAAAATACAGTTTCAACGATATTATGAGACTTTCGCAGTACTATTTCGTGCTGGAGAAACATAACGACGCAAAGAAACTGCTTATCGCAAAAATAAAAGATAAACTTACGACAGCCCAGGAAATATATGAAATCGCAGAGATGTTGGAGTTTAATGGCTTGGGCGAAGAAGCTGTCTCTGTCTATAAAACGCTTATAGAACGTGATCCTCTCGATGTAAAGGCATGGATTTTTCTCGGTGATTATTACGAACGGGAAGGACGTCAAGAAGAAGCGTTGGGAAATTACTTAAAGGCGCTCGAAAACAATCCCGGCAGTATTCCTGTTCTCGTTACTATCGGTAATCACTGCCTTGTGAAAAATGACTGGGAATGCTGCATGTCATATTTTGAAAAAGTATATCATGCAGGCAGTGAAAAGGTTGAGGAGGCCGGAATAAATTATTCCGATGTTCTCAAGACATTATGTTCTGTTTACTTTTATGCCGGAAGAGACAAAAACGCGCTGGCACTGTTTGATACCCTCAAGACTGCAGGACAGGATGATGCCGCCCTGTATTTTTCTCTCGGCAAAGCCATGAATTACCTCAACCGTTTCGAAGAAGCGGCGGACTATTATACGGCCGGTTTTGAAAAAGATCTCGGCCAGATTGCAGAAGGTTTAATTTTCAGAGCGTATGTCGGTTATGCCAGGTCGTTGATCCGTCTCGAAAGAGAAGATGAAGCTTTGAGTATCGTCCGTGATGGCGCAAAAAATCATATCAAGAACATGAACAGCCTTAAAGAACTCGAAGCAAGCATTTATATTGAACTGAAACGCTACGATGATGCTGTTGCAATATATGAGTGGCTCCAGGCTTCCGATCCTGAAAACAGAGGATACCTGATCGCGAGCAGTCTGGTCTATGATCTGGCCGGTCAGTTCAAGAATGCCGAGAAATCGCTGCTTAAAATCCTGGAATCGACACCGGAGGATCCCCTCGCTCTCAATAATCTTGCATATATGTATATTGAAAATGATATGTATATATCGAAAGCATTAAAAATGGTTCAGAAAGCCCTTATCAACGATCCGCAAAACGGTGCGTATCTCGATACTCTCGGTTGGGCATACTATAAGATGGGGAAATACAAAAACGCAAAAAAAGAAATCGAGAGGGCTCTCAAATGGGCAGACAAGGCTGACAAGGGTATTATATACGTACATTATGGAGATGTGCTCGATAAAATAGGGGAGAAAGAAAAAGCTATTGAAGCGTACCGGCAGGCCATCGAATTTGGCGAAGACGAAGAGAAAATCCTCTCCAAAATTAACAGCATAGCTCAATGAAATATTTACACTACAGGTGGCTGTCTCCCGTTGTTATACTCTCGGTACTATGTATCAACGGCTGCGCATGGAAACCTCCTGCACGTATACCGAAAGATGTAACCATTCCACAGGTTCTCGACGCCTTAGACAGGTATTCAACACATATTGAAGATTTTTCCGGCAGGGCATTTGTGAAATTAGTGATTGACGGCCGTTTGCAATCAGCGAATATAACGATACGGTATATGAATCCCGGCCGGTTCAGGATATACATTAAAGGGTTTGCAGGTATTGATTTAGCCCTTGTTACTATGGTCAACGATTCCATTGCTGTATATATACCTTCTGAGAATATATATGTTTCGGCCGGACGTGATAAAAACATTCTCGGCGTCCTTTTGCCGGAATTCAATATCGATTTGGAACGTATGGAATCGATTTTTACCGGTACGCTTCCGGACCCTGAAAATCGTGAAAAGTATCATATCACCATGAAGAATACCGGTAGAAAAGTTGAATTAACCATGAAGAGTGACAAGTATATATACAGGTATACGGTTGAGGGTTCGACTTTACGTCCGGTGGAGGAAGAAACCTTCTATGACGGTGTTCCTGTATGGCGAAGAAAGGTATCGGGATACCATTCTTATAACGGTGTTGAATTCCCGGATACTTTTTCTATTGAACACGGTGGAAATGTTATTGATTTGAAATTTTCACAATGCAGTATAAACACCGGTCTCACCGAAAACGAGCTCTTGTTTTCTGTTCCTTCCTCTGCGGAAAGGATGGTTATTGAATAGAACAGATACAAGCACGTTATCAGGCACACGCACTATTGCCCTGCATCTGCTGACCAGGACTGAGCGTGACGGGGCGTATGCGGACAGGCTTTTATCATCACGTCAGATTTCGGAACTGGAGTCTCGTGACCGTTTATTCGTACGCGAACTTGTACTCGGTGTTCTTCGCTGGAAGTTGCGGCTTGACTATATAATCGATACGTATTACGAGAAGAAATCAAAAAAAACGCTCGATCCGGCGGTTCGTAATATTATTCGGCTCGGATTGTTCCAGATGATGTTTATGAATTCGGTACCCGACCGTGCTGCCGTGAATGAGAGCGTTGAGATGGCTTCCCAGCGTTTTAGCAGGAGTGTTGGCGGACTAGTTAATGCGTTGCTGAGGCGTTTCAGCCGTGAAGGTGAACCGGCCGTAAATTCATCGAATCCTGTTGAAAAGCTGTCTGTTGAAAAATCCTATCCTTTGTGGATTGTCAAACGGTGGGCAGACCATTTCGGGATTGACACTGCTGAAGCGATAATGACTGCCGGCAACGAGAAACATGCCGTATCAATCAGGGTCAATACGACAAAAACCGATTCCGAATCACTTGAACGCGAACTTAAAAAAGAAGGATTTGACATCGACTCTTCCGGGATGCCGGGATTTTTTAATGTGAGAAAAGGCAGCGGACTTTTTGAGACTGATGCTTTTCATGAGGGATTGTTCTCGGTACAGGACGCCGCATCTTCAATGGCGGCGCTCCTGGCAGGACCTGAACCCGGCGAGAAAATACTTGACCTGTGTTCCGCTCCAGGAGGGAAAGCTACCCACCTGGCGGAATTGATGAGCGATAAGGGCAGTGTGGATGCAGTTGATATCCACGCCGGGCGCATTGGCCTTGTGAGAGAAACGGCAAAAAGGCTCGGACTGGAATCTATTCGTTGTTTCGAGGGTGATGCGGTTGATTTCGGAAGTGAAGAGAACACCACCTATGACCGGGTTTTATTCGATGCTCCCTGTACCGGTACGGGGGTATTTTCAAAGCGTCCGGATATGAAATGGCGGAGAAAGAAAAATGATATCGACAGTATCGCCTTGCTGCAGAAGGCAATATTCCGCAATGCCGCATCCCGGGTCAAACCGGATGGTATCCTAGTATACAGCACCTGTTCCATGGAGCCTGAAGAGAACGAAAACATGGTTACATGGTTTTTGACGGAGTATGATTTTACTGTTGAGAGAGATGATCGTTTCAAAGATTTTGAAAACGGTGACGGTTACCTTATTCTCCCGCACCGGATGCATGGTTGCGGGGCTTTTGCAGCAAGATTAAGGCGGACACAATAATATGACAGAAAAAAAAGAGAAACACCCCCGTAAAAAAGGCAGCGGAAGATTTTTTTGGGTACTACTGAAACATATGGTACTTGCCGTTCTGGCAGTGTTCATTGCAGGATTGTTTATTCTATTATCTATAGATTGGATTATTATGCCCATTATTTTGAAATCCGGCAGTGAAATCACCGCTCCCAATCTTATCGGATTAAAGGTCGATGATGCTAAGAACATTTTACGTGGAGTGAATTTTAAACTTTTACAGGATTCTGCGGAATTTAACATGGATTTCCCTGAAAATACAATTTCATTTCAATATCCGGGTCCGGGAACCAAAATAAAACCAGGCCGTCGTATACGGGTAATAGTATCTCTTGGTACCCGGCCGATATCAATGCCGAATGTGGTCGGTAAATCGAGAAGAGATGCGGGATATGTTATAAAAGCTTTGGGTTTCAGTCTTGTAAAATATGAATGGGTACACTCTAACGAATATTTGAGAGGCATAGTAGCAGGTCAATATCCCGAGGAAGGTCAGGAAATTCCTGAAAACATAGAAGTAATTCTCTCTGTTTCCGATGGATTGCCCGAGACAAAATTTGTTATGCCCAATCTAATAGAATTGAGTTATACTGCGGCTATGGATTCTCTTAAAACCTATAATTTTGATATTTCGAAAGTCAATATTGAGAGAGAACAAACTCCGGAGCTTTTACCCGAAACGGTAATTGATCAGCATCCCGATCCCGGCACACCGATACATATAAACTCCGTGATTGATCTGGTAATTTCAACATCTCAATAAGGTACTCTATTGTATGAATAAAATAAAAATTGCCCCATCGATACTTGCTGCCGACCTGAGCTGTCTCGGAGATGAAATTGCCCGTGCCGTCGAGGGCGGTTGTGATGTCATTCATGTCGATATAATGGATGGGCATTTCGTGCCGAATCTTTCTTTCGGACCGTATGTTGTAGAGACAGTGCGGAAATTAACGAACCTTCCTCTGGATGTTCACCTTATGGTGGACAATCCGCTCGACATGATCGAGCCGTTTGCCGGAGCGGGAAGTGATTTTTTAACGGTGCATGTCGAGGTTGTCGATGCTATTCCCGCTGTCCTCGATTCCATAACCAACCTTGGTGTAAAGCCCGGCATTTCACTGCGCCCCGACACTCCTGTTGAAGCTGTTACCGGATACCTTGCACTCGTTGATATTGTTCTGGTAATGTCCGTATTTCCCGGTTACGGCGGCCAGGCTTTTATCGAGGATTCGTACGATCGTATTCGAAGAATTGCCGATGCCGCAGTGAAGATGAAGGATCCCCCGCTCATTTCAGTGGACGGCGGTGTGAATTTTGATAATGTCCGACCGCTTGTACGAGCCGGTGCGAATCACATCGTAGCAGGCACATCGATTTTCAGGGATCATAAGGCAGTGGAAAACATCAGCCGTATGAGAGAAGCAATAGAAAACGCGAAGCATGATTGATGCATGATGAAAAAATCGATGATGGAAATTCAAATTGATTTTTTCTTCCTGATTATTCATATTATAGAGCGTTTAAAAAAACCGGAGGGCTAGTCTAATTGGTAAGGCAGCGGACTTGAAATCCGCCGCGGTTAAACGCTTCGGGGTTCGAGTCCCCGGCCCTCCGCCAATTAAAAACAACCACTTAGGGAAAATTGCCTGAGTGGTTTTTTTATGTTTATGAGTCATTCCGGGGCAGATTGATTTACAATACTTGGAGCATTTCCTGGAGTTCAAAAGGACAAGGACACCGAAGGCAATATTTGAAGAGAAAATCAGGGTGAACGAAAAGGTGACAAATTTTCGGAAGTTTGGATTGTCAAAGCAGACAAAATTTCTTTACGCATTCACGCCTGAAAATTTTGATGTGACAATGAGACCAGTGGAGTATAACGAATATCGGCCAATGATTCATAGGGTTGAGAATCAGTTTGGACAGTTATTGAGGTTGGCGGGAAAACTGCCGGATCATAGGTACAGGTTCGCGCTTCTGCATCAGTTCAAGGAGTTTGAGAGGGTGGTGTGTGTGATGCCGGGTGGGAGACGGGCGAAGATTATAACCTAACAAAAAAGTTCAGCCGCGCGTGTAACGCGTCGGCTGGAGCGACAGGTTAGCTGCACTGTATTTATGAATCAGCTGAAAGGATCAGGAAACTGTAAGGAGCAAGGCTGAATTTCCCTTTGAAAGGCAAACCATCCATGCTCGACTTCACAGCTTGAATATCTTCACAGGCAACATTGCCAAAGGAAGCGTCGTATAGAGCGGAATCGCTGTTCAAACGGACCTTCCATGTGCCGCTGTGAGGCAGCCCAACTTCATAGTTCTCGTGAAGTCTGTTCGCAAAGTTCAGAACAGCCGCCACGGTGTCGCCCGGGCCTCCCTTATCCCACCTGTGAAACGCAATTACCTTTTCCCTATGATTGACATGATGTACGCTGACTTCCTGCCCGAGAAGCCCACGCGATACACCGTTACAATTCAGCCGAAGTCGAATGAGATCCTTAAAGAGCTGGAGAATTCCGGCAAACCGTTCTTTCTTAGACCAGTCCAGAGGATCCTTATCATGGAACCAGTCGTCTTCGAGAAATTCCTGTCCCTGAAAGATCATAGGAATGCCTGGGGACAGGAAAACCAGTGCCGCTCCGAGACATGCCTTTTTCTTGGCAAACCAGTTCGAGGCCTGACCCGGCTGGACCTCTTCGGGTACACGGGCTTTTCCATTGGCAATTTCATCATGGGACTCAGTGTAAATCACCCTTTCAAATCCATTCAGATAATAACGATGCAAAATCGCGTCTCGCACCGCATCCAGATCCCGGGTGGTATCGTCAGAAACGATGAGCGCACGACGCACCGCGTGCACGAAGCGGGCATCCCATTGTGCATCGAATCCGGCGCCTCCGTCTTTGGGCGCCTTCGTCAGAAAAGGATTGTCCTGCATGTCCTCGGCGATTGTAAAAGATCCCGGCCTCGCTTTTTTGATCTCTTTATTGATCCACTGAGGTTGGCTCCTGAGGGATTCTCGATGTTATTCCAGGATATATCGAACATCCAGGGATTGGCAATGTCATTCCATCCGGGTTTAAGTTCGATATTGAACGGCTCGGAAGTCGCAACCGTTTTACCCGGAAGTGTCTTCAGTCGGAAATCTTCTTTTGTAATTAACCAGAATGCTTTCCCCGGGGCGAATCCTTCTATGTCAGGGTATTCATTAGGCGTTGTACTGCCTGGAGAATACATGAATAACCGCCAGTTAGTTCCACTGTTACCAGGTGGAAGTCTGTCGTTTAACTGGTCAACTATTGCGGTTTGTGAAAACTCTAAAGGTATGGATATCATCCTGTAGCCGGTTACTTCCGTTCCGCCATGTATTTCCTGAGCTGACACAGCTTCGGTAACTTCGGCTCTGATGGAATAGTAATCCGATCCGGCCGGAATTCTGGTCTCTAAGTTGTTAATACCCCGACCTATTAAATAGTATTCTAATCCCATTGCCGTGAAAATACCGACTCCAAGTGTGCCTGAGTAATCACTACCTCCTGTCGCGGTCATTTCAATACTCTTATCAAAAACTCTTCTGCCGGTTATATCATAATAGAGCATTACATCCCGGATATCCTGTCCGCTTATGACACTGGCATCGAATGTAATGGATGTATTTTCAGGGGATTCCGTAATTGGATCATGAATTATCCTTATTTCAGGCAGGAATAGTTCAAATAAATCAGTTGCATCATTTACGCTTGCATCAGACACATCCGAAATCTTTATCTTACATTGTATTGATGGTTCATCAGGTACTGTCCAACTGTATGCCCCTGTCAGTGCCGAAACACGTTCCACAATATCCGACCAGTTTTCTCCATCATCCGTGGAATATTCGATCCTGACATCGGTTATACCCTTGAACTCCCATGTTATTTCATACTCTAAACCGGTAGACCATCTGTCACCTGATACCGGTGAAGTAATTGCAATAAAATCTCCCGAAATTATGGTGAACACTCCATTGCTTGCAGAAGTTATGCCGGAATCTTCGGTATCAGTTATCCTTATCAGGCAATCGGATGATCCAATATCCGGAATCGACCAGGAATAGGAGCCTGTCGAGGCATCTGTGCCTGAAACGATTATAACCCAGTTTGAGCCGCTGTCGATGGAGTATTCTATCTTGATATTTTCAATATTTATACTCGTCCATGTAATCGTACGTATTGATTCTGCGGCCAAATTTTCGCCTCCTATGGGGAAAGCAAGCTGAATCTCAGGAGTCGGTTCAAAGATACTGAATGTGCCATCACTTGTATCAGTTGTAATGTCATTATCTTTGTCTGAAATTCTTAGTATACAAACCGATGAAGGGGTATCGGGTATAGTCCATGTATAGCTTCCTGTAACTGCATCGATATTTGCGGCTATTTCATTCCACTCCTGCCCGCCATCATAAGAATACTCCAGTTTTACACCCGTTATCTCATATGATGACCATTCGATTATCTGCTTGGTTCCGACAGCCCAGGATTCATCACCATTCGGTGAAATCAACGTAACAAAAGATTCCGAAGATATTGAAAATACGTTTTCATTCATATCTGTAAGCACTGGATCGGATGTATCGGTTATTCTCAAAAAACAGAGGGATGATTCAATTTCAGGAACATCCCAGGTATATGAGCCGGTGCCTGCATCCGTGCTCCTGACAATTACTATCCAGTTAATCCCGCCGTTCAAAGAGTAATCGAGCTTAATAGTATCGACACCCCAGGATTCCCAGGAAATTACAGATTGTGTTCCAACAGCTAATACTTCGCCACCGCTCGGAGACAACAGGGTGATATATGGAGTTTTTGAAATGGTAAACGTGCTTTCGCTATTGTCTGTTGTAAAAGTATCATCAACGCTCGCTATCCTTACAAGGCAACCGGAAGACTCTATATCCGGAACCTTCCATGAATAAGAACCGGTTGATGCAAGCGTTGAATCAATAATTGTGCTCCAGTTCGTGCTGCCATTTATAGAATATTCAAGTTTAATCGTTGCTACACCGGATGATTCCCAGGTAATGGATTGCGTTGTACCAGCTGTCAACAATTCTTCGCCATCCGGAAATGTCAGGTCAATATAAGATGACGACGATATGGTAAAGGCATTTTCACTAACATCCGTGATTTCGGTATCATCGACATTAATAATCCTTACGAGGCATTCTGTGGATACATCATCCGGTACTGTCCAGTTGTACGAACTTAACGAGGAATCAACACTCTCCGCAATAGTCGTCCAGTTCGATCCGCCGTCAGTGGAGTATTCTATCCTGATACTATTAACATATGCGCTGTTCCATGTGATATCGTGTGATGATCCCATGCTCCAGTTCTCTCCGTCGACAGGTGTTACTAATTGCAGAAACGGAAGCTGCGTGATACTGAAAACCGCTTCGCTTTCATCCTTGCGGTTGAGATTAGAGCTATCTGTAATTCTTACAAGACATTCGGATGTTTCTATATCGGGCACTGTCCATTTATAGACGCCCGGAGAAGCTTTAGTACCGGCAATGATTACAGTCCAACTTGTCCCATTATCGGGGGAGTATTCTATCTTCACATTCTCTATGCCAACCGATGTCCATGAAATAGTGTAAGAAGAACCGGCTGTCAGTTCTTCACCACCATCGGGAGAGGTTATGGTAACTTTCGGCATGGGTGTTATTGTAAATACACCTTCGCTTCGACTGAATATATACGGATTGGAAATATCTGTTATCCTGACAAGGCATTCAGTCGAAGTCGTATCAGGCACAACCCAGGAATATGAACCAGCCGATGCATTAATCCCTTCATTAATAATCGTCCAGTTCTTCCCATTGTCCATTGATAACTCAATCTTAAGCGTGTCTGCTTTCGAGCTTGTCCAGGTAATATTCTGAGATATTCCTGCTGTCCATTCCTCCCCGCCGACAGGAGATGTCACCTGTATAAACTGAATTTGTGAGATACTGAATGGCGTTTCACTGAGAGCCTTACGGTTTGCATCGCTGGTATCCGTTATCCTCACAAGGCACTCTGTTGATTCAACATCAGGAATTGCCCAGGTATAAGTTCCCGCAGAAGCTTCAATACTCGATACAACATTCACCCATCTCGTCCCGCCATCAGGAGTGTACTCGATTCGTATATTTTCTACCCTGTGTGATGTCCACTGAATTTTATATGTTGAACCTGCTGCCAGTTCTTCCCCGCCGTTCGGGCTGACTATTTGAAGTATTACCGGTTTGATAACGGTGAATGCTTTTTCGCTTTGGTCGGTAACATTCGCATCTATGGTATCGGTGATTTTCACCAGGCACTGTGTTGATTCAATGTCCGGAACAGTCCAGGTGTACGATCCTGTTGTCGCATCGACACCTGACTCTATCATTATCCAGCTGGAGCCGTTATCGTCGGAGTATTCCAGTTTCACCGTGGACAGGAAATTCGATGTCCAGGTTATGGTCTGCTCTGTGCCGGTCTCCCAGAACTCACCGCCGATAGGGGAAGTCAGTGTAAAGTATGACAGGGCGGTTATGTCATCGACAATCGTCGGGCGACCGTCCGCTATTACCTGTATGCTTTCCTGTTCAAATCCATAGCCGAATTTTGAGGGGGTGAGAGTGCAGGTAGTGCTTTTTTCGAGATTAGAGATGGAATAGATACCCTCGCTGTCTGTAGTAACAGTAGTGTTTATGCCATTGCCGGTTACGAGAATTCCCACGCTTTCGACCGGGCTGCCTGAATCGTCAATAACTTTGCCTTCGATGGTGAAAAGGGAGCGGACAATGCGAAAGCCATTATGAATATCATGATTATCGGGAGGTGGATTTGGAGTATGTCTTGATGCTGAACTTCCCCACCATGTATAACCAAGAAAGTCACTTCCACGTCTCGTCTTGTTTGTTCCATCAGAAGGTCCTTCTGGATTTCTCGTTGGACTATTCTTGTAATATTCTAAATCAAACCAATCTTGACACCACTCAGCGACATTACCAGCGATATCATATAATCCCCAATTGTTTGGTTTTTTTTGGCCAACTGCATGGGACATTCCATTACTGTTTTCAACAAACCACCCCGCGTTTTTAAATTCATTCTCATTATTACCAGTATAGTATTGGGTAGCTGTTCCTGCTTTACAAGCGTATTCCCATTCAGCTTCTGTAGGAAGACGATAACCAATTTTAGTAATATCACACTTCCATGTTGATTCATCATAACACTGCTTATAACCGCAAAGAGCACTTAATTCATTACAATATTTAGTAGCGTCATACCAACTTATGTTTTCAACCGGATGATTAAGTTTATTGCTATTATGCGATGGATTTATTCCTATAACACTAATGTATTGTTCTTGTGTAATTTCTGTTGCACTTATATAAAATCCATCTAATAATACTTTATGAACAGGCACTGCATCTAATGATTCAATACCCATCTCAAAACTCCCCGCCGGAATATTCGCAAACGGTATGCCCTGCTCAAAGACATACTGTTCCGATTGTGCTGCCTGAAAATCGGCAGTCACATCCTCGAAGCTGATTGAAACTGCCGTTGAATCGGGTGAGAAAGTATATCCGACTTTGCGGGGGGGGATTACGGTGTAGTCACCGCCGAGCCAGCCGGAGAGAGTGTAGGTGCCGGTAGCATCTGTTGTAACGAGGGTGTCGGTGATGGCGCCTTTGATTAATACCGAAATATCTTTCCAAGGGGAGCCACTGTTATCAAGAATTCTACCTTGGATGGTGCGGGATTCTCGGCGGACGATGCGGAAACCGGTGTAATCTGTTTTCAAGTTTGGGTCTTGTCCCATTTTTCTATTTGCTGCTCTTGAAAGGGTGGTCTCTCCATCATAATTACTTCCACGTCTACTACGGAAAGAACCATTTTCCGGTCCTTGCGGATTATAGAGGGGACTATGCTCGTAATAATTCTCTTGAAACCAGTCATAACACCATTCTGAAGTATTGCCTATCATGTCAAATAACCCCCATGAATTGGGAATTTTTTGGCCGACTGGATGTAAAAAACCATTACTATTTTCAAATACCCAACCATACTTCAAATATTCATCAGGATTTTCCCCAAAATACCATGCCGTTTTTGTTCCTGCTTTATAGGCATATTCCCATTCTGCTTCTGTTGGAAGTCTGAAACCGTTTTTTGTAAAATCACTCTTCCAGGTTATTTCGTCATAACAGCGGTTGAAGCCAGCCATATCACTCAACCTATTACAAAACACTACTGCTTCATACCATGATATATTTACTACAGGTAAGTTATTGATTTCTCTAATGTAAGTTGGATTATTGCCTATAATTGTTTTATACTCTTCCTGAGTAATCTCACAGCTGCTCATAAAAAAACTGTTTATTTTAACTGTATGGACAGGTATTTCATAATAATTATATTTATCTTGGTTCTGCATTAAGGTTGAACCCATTTCGAAACTGCCTTCAGGGATTGAAACCAAAGGTATTCCCTGAATAGTGTGTGCAACATCCTCCTGCTGGATTGAAAACAAGGAATCACTTATATCAAATATTTCTAAGTTTTCGGTTTTTGTAATTTTTATCAAGCATTCATTAGATTCAATATTAGGTACAGTCCAGTTATAATAACCATTAATTCCATTAACATTTGTTGCAATTGTATTCCATAATCCTCCGCCGTTTGATGAATATTCAATATTTACCGGACTTGGTTTATTGTACCATATAATCTCGGCTGTCATACCCGGTCTCAGTTTTTCCCCGCCATTAGGCGATAACAAAGAAGGTTCAGCACCATAATCAACAACCCTGAATCCAACTGGATTATGCTGAATCCAAAACAAATCGATGAATCTAATCATACAACTATTAGCATCACTCGAGAAATTACCACCGAGTATAACTTGATTATACCTGTTATATTCAGATACATTACCGCACATATCATAAAGGCCAAAAAGATTTGGTGGATAACTTGCAACATCAATAGGGTGACCAATACTATTTGCATAATTTGCTTTATCACTACTTAATGTACCGTCAACTGTAGCATACTCATAATTTTTTCCCCCACTTCCAGTATACGTAAATTCCCATCTTGTTGGTAATGTATATCCATAAAAGTGAGCAAAATTCATTGCTCCCTGGTATGTCACATATGTTACAGGCCAATTCTCTTTTCCTGTTGAAGCACTAAACCTTTTTCCATCAAATGTTATCCAGCTTCTGTTAGATTCATCTTCGTACCATGATAAGTCTAATAAAAGCAATCCATTATAAAAACCTGATGATGCATATATCTTATTCTCTGAAATAGTTATATATCCTAATGTAAAAGCCTCATTCAAATAATCCGCATACTGCCTGTTCGTGATTTCCGTGATACTCATCCGGAAGGGTTCGATTTCACCGGGTATATCAGCGAAATATAAACCGCTTTTTCTGCCGGTGTTTTTGTTGTTGCACTGGAATTTGGGCTAGGGGGCGTCTGCGAGGCCGGCGTTGGTGCCGGTGTCGATGGCGTAGAGGGCATTGTTAATCATTTCACCCTCATCAGAAAAAACAGACGCAACGAAATAAATAATACCGTTATCGTTTATGGTTGGTGATGTATTTATTCTGCCTTCAATTTGAATGCTCCATTTAAGTGTACCATCAGGATTTATAGCATAAAAATAACCCGCATGATCTCCAGTATAAATTGTGCCATCATTTCCAATTAATGGAGATGTAAATATTCCGAAGCCCGGAGGTATATGATATTCCCATTTAAGTGTGCCGTCTGTGTTTACTGCAAATATCCTTGATGAACCATAGTAAACAGTTCCATCGCTGCCAATAACAGGTCGTGGTTCCGATCCTTCACCGTCTTGTTTCCATTTTAAGGTACCACCTAGATTAAGCGCATATAAAAATCCATCTTTACATCCAAAGTAAATTGTTCCATCAAGACCTATTGCTGGGACTATCCCGTTAGTGTCATAACCTACATCGTATTTCCATTTTAGGGTGCCATTCGGATTTACAGCAAGTAAAGCGTTATCTTTTGAACCGATATAAACAGTACCATTACTGCCAATAGCCGGGTGAGATCTATACTCGCTTTTATCTCCCGTATCATATTTCCATTTTACCGTACCATCAGGATTCAGGGCATATAAACAACTTTCAGGAGTATGGGTTTGACTATTTTCAAAATAAATTGTTCCATCACTACCTATTGCTGGGGATGTAAAAATATCTGTATAATCTGTAAGATATTTCCATTTTAATGTACCGTTGGGGTTTAAGGCATATAAATTATGTTCATTTGTACCAATATAAATAGTACCGTCACTACCTATGACTGAGGAGGAAAAATTCCAAGGATGAGGACTTTCAAAAACAACTTTATATTTCCATTCTAACGTCCCTGCAGGATTTAGTGCATATACATAATTGTTGTTCAATAATCCAAAATAAATTGTACCATCATCTGCAATAGCCGGAGTACCCTCTATAGAGTATACTGTTTCAAACTTCCACAAAATATCCCCCGCAGCTCCCCAAACCACACTCCCGCTCACAACAAAAATCACCCATGTCACAATGACTGCTTTTAAATATCCGGTTGTTTTCATATGCGGTCTCCGGGAAACTCAATAATCTCTCGATGATGTATCATAAACAGCTTCATCTATATAAATTAATATAAAGAAATTATGGTATAGCTAATATATATATTATATTCAGAATGGTAAAGTATTAAATATTGTATTTAGAATGGTAAAGTATTAAATGATTCAGATAAAAAGCTTAGAAAATTCGATTCAGTTTTTCTTTCGCTTGGGGGTCGGTTTTTTGTGTCTCCTTTTCTGACATTTCAACAAGGAAAATATCTAAAGCTTTATCAAATTTTTCAAATATTACCGGGTCATTCGTATCGATATGTATCACATTGCCAAATTCATCGGCAGCGAAAAAATACCCGGGAAAACCCTGCAATCCCTTATCTGTGAAATACATGTAACCCCTGTTTGAAAATATTCTTACCCTTAAAACATCGATGGGTTCTTTATTCATGAACAAAGTGGGTGAGAGTTCATTAACATTGGTTAATATAAAGTAATAAAAATATTCTTCAGAGCTGAATAGTATCATTTTCGAATGATTAGAATAATCTCCAACAGATTCTTCAAAAAATAAATACTTTCCCTTCTCCTCAATTATCCGGGCGACTTTTCTCACTTTATCACACATTTCTGTAGTCGAAGGAATTTCATCAACAGGTATAAGTTTGCCTCTTGAAACAATATACGCCTCAGAATCGCCTACAAAATATTTGTCCTTTTTTTGTAATTCCTCTTCCGTTACAAATATCAAACTATAAACAGGCAATTCTATATTTTGAGATGGTTTGCCTAAGAGTGAAATATTTTTTACCCGGGAAATGGATAATGAATCATTTTGGGTTATTGAACCCTTTAGATCATTGATTAATGAGGAAATAAATAAATCTAAAGCAATTTTATTTTGTGCCTTCTGTGGGTGAGGTTTTTCATTTTCAGTTAATTCCTGCGTGTCGGAAAAAATCTCTTCCGAAGTATTACCAACCTGGTAATCCTCGGTGTCGGATGTAAGTAATGATGATTTATCATCATTCGTTGAGGATGGCTGAAGGTTTGTGGTATTCGTTAATTGTGGATCGGGTCCGGAGGTTTCATTTTGGGTTACAATACTTTTTTCAATGGTAAGAATTTGTCCGGGATATATCCATTGAGGATCTTTGATTAAAGAGTTTGTTTTCACTATCTCGGGCCATTTTGTCGCATCTCCCAGGACTTCTTTGGCTATATACCATAATGTATCCCCTTCTTTCACAGAATATTTTCTAACTTCATTATTGTCTTCACTGTTACCTTCGACATCCCATAAAAACAAAAATATCAACACAATAGTAAAACAAAATTTTAAAGTATTCATAGTTCTAAACCTCGTTGTAATTTATCTATTCAAATACCGGTATATACCCGGCATTTGTTATATAGTGAATAAATATAAGTATAATTAGAATCAGAACTGTCCGGTTAAAATCTGTTGATTGCTTTATGAAAAGCCCCCTTCTTGTCCTTCGGACATCCTTCCCCCAAAGGGGGCAGGAATA
>AQSL01000110.1 GCA_000403035.1 Candidatus Latescibacter anaerobius SCGC AAA252-E07
TTTCACAAGTAGTTGCCCCCTCCGGGGGAAAGTCGGGCGTAAGCCCGGAAAGGGGGCGAAAAAAACAAACATGCTCATGAAGCAAATTATGTATCCATTAATTATCTTATAATTTGTAATTACTTGTCTTTAAATAGTTTTATATGTTTTAAAGTATAATTTTACCGGACACTACTGAGTCGGTGTCATAATGAAACGGGAACATACAAAAGGCGCATCTAACTGATATGGCGCTCTGTACCTTACTGCTCATGAATCACTATCACCGTGCTTGCGTAATTTCCCCTGAGCGGTACATCGATCCCGCCCGCCATCAGCACTTCACCGGTAAGGACTTGCATCTCTCCGGTAACCGTGTTTTCCACCATATAAAGCGTATCCGGTTTGAGGCCGTGCAATACCAGCCGGTCGTTCGAGGACGATCCTTTTGCCGCCATGGGCACGGTCTCCAGTGTCTGGAAAGCAAACACAACGCTCTCGGAGCTGTCACGGTTAGCAAACTGCACTGCCATGCGGTTTTCGGAGTAGGGGTCACGGAGACGGTACTGGTCTCCGAGCTGCACGATATGACGGATGTCCTTATACAGGCTGATGAGCTCTCTTGCGGTCTCTTTATCCTGTTCATCCCACTTTTTCAGGTTACTGCCGACACCGAGGTTCGCCGCCATCGAGACATGGAACCGGAACCTGAGCGAAACCTGTTCGCGGTGCCATGCGGAATCAGTTACCCAGCTGACCATTGATTTGGCGGGGAACGCGTATGAGTACCCGTACTGTATGTGGAGCCGGTCGCCCGGATCGCTGTTGTCGCTTGTCCATGTCTGGTCGGTCACTCCGAGAATGCCCGTATCCACCCGTCCGCCGCCGCCTGAGCATCCCTCGAATACGACATCCGGATGGGCTTCGCGAAGCGTCTGGAAAATCTCATAGAGGTTATTGATATACCGGATACGCAGTTCGCGCTGACGGGCCGGTTTTTCCTCCGGCCAGCCAATTTCCGAGGCATAACGGTTCATATCCCATTTGATAAACGATATATTATGGTCAGTAAGGATCTTGTCCAGCACATCGATGAGGTATTCTTTCACATCGTTACGGGCAAGGTTCAGTATCAGCTGGTTGCGCATCTCGCGGGAGGTCCGGTGAGGGGTCTGGAGCGCCCAGTCAGGATGAGCCCGGAAGAGGTCACTGTCGGGATTGACCATCTCAGGTTCGACCCAGAGCCCGAAATCCATACCGAGAGCATTGACAGCCTCGATGAGCGGATCCAGGCCGTCCGGAAACTTGTCGGTATCCGGTATCCAGTCGCCCAATCCCGCATTATCGGTTTTCCTCCCTTTGAACCACCCGTCGTCCATGACAAAAAGCTCTACTCCGATATCCTTCGCAATCTTCGCCAGCTCGATCTGGTTCTCCACAGTCACATTGAACGTTGTCGCTTCCCAGCTGTTATAGAGCACACGGGCAACCTGCCTGTTGAACGGCTCGGGCATGATGTCATCCCGGATAAAACGGTGAAGGCGCCGTGAAGCTCCGGACGGCCCGTCAGGGCAGTAACCATAGAGCAATTTCGGTGTTTCGAATGATTCCCCCTTCCCGAGTATCCAGTGAGTATCCCAAAAGTAAATGCCGCCGCTGATCTGGGTATGCTCCATGCGGTTGACCTCGAAATCAAGGTGCCAGTTCCCGCTCCAGGGCACCTCGCCGAACCATACCGGCCCATTGAACTCGCTTTGGTCACCGGAAGGCCTTATCATGAAGAAGGGCGCATGCTGTCCGCTCCTCATGCCCCGGACAAATAGGGATTTATGGCCGGATGTCAGCTTAGTCCTGCGGGGAATGAACTCCCGTCCCCAGTTCCCGCTGATATGGATGAGGTCGTATGTGTCCGCGGGCAGCACCAGCGAACCTGAATCGGCACGTTCTATGGTGACCGGCTTTTTCCCGCTGTTGGTCAGGACCAGCCATTTTTCGAACAGGTCAAGTTCCGGGACCACCCTGACGAATTGTGACACGGTGAACGGATAGTGGATGTCTTTCATGTCAAGGCGAAGACAGGGTGCGCCATCGATGGTCATGATTTCGTATGTGTCGTACACCAGTTCCAGTTCGCGGACGCCGTCCGGAAAGACGACCTCAACCGCCGGGTTCATCTCCTGGAATCCGCCGCGATAGGGGATTTCTCTGAGCAGGCCGCCCACATGTTCCGCGAGCCCCGCTCCGGGAATATCGTAGAGACGGGTGCCTGAAACCGGCCCGAAGAATCCGGGTGCGAGACCGTCCTCGTCCGTCCTGAACACCTGGTATGAGGCATGTTTTGTTGTGATTGTCCACCTGAGCGGATCGTTATCGACTCTTATAACATCCGAGGCAAGCGCTGTAGAAAAGAACATGACAAACAGGATCGAGGTGAAAATAAGTGAATAACAGGGTTTCATTATGGCATGATTTGAAAAGGCTTGATAAAAGGATCTCATTCTACCCCCTTATGAAGTATGATATTCTAGAAGCGTGGTGAAAAACTATCATGCTCAGGATTTAAGCTGTCATATATTTTATACAGGGGCGCGTGAAAAATGACTTTTTCACCGCCCTCCTGGTATCTCGTGATCGATTTGGAGATAACGTTACCACAATGAACCGGTATTTATATCCCTTGTAATATAATCCATGCCATTCACAATAAAAGAATATTTTGGATACATGTAATGGATCGCACTGTAAATCGCCACCGGGAGACAGCTATTCCCTGTTTTAAACCCAAAGGCTCTATGTTAACCGGCACAGCATAGTAATCGTTCAATCCTGGACAATATCTTGGCAAATAACCTCTTGTTTATCGCAACCTCTGCAATCTGAAACGTGACGTATCCGCTGTGTCTTACGATCTTCGCTCCGATCTTAATCAGTTTCACGAGGAGGCGGCGAAGAGAACGGTGTTTTATTTCCTTCGGAAGAACCAAGCGTCTCAAAAAGGTGCCCGTAGATAAACGGGATGAATATGATACGGTGATGGTTGTACGATAAGGTACTTATCCCTGAAATCGGTAAACCTTTAAAAGGTGTTGACACCAACTCAGTTTTTTATAATATTAAAATACTCATATGCAATGAATTCTTAAAAAAATAAAAGATACTTGAAGATAGAAAAATGTACATCAATAATTTTCGACGCTGGAGAAATAATCAAACATGAAAGGGGGTATAAAAATAGAAAAAGTGTCTTTGTGTGGCGATTAAATCGCTATGATGAAACATTTCAGAGAAAGGGCTAACAATGAAAAAATCGTTATTAATTGTAATTACGATGGGTTTAGTTGTATCGTGGTCGTTTGCCGCTGATTTTGCGCCAACGGTTATGACACTTACGACCCCGGCAGAAATCGAATATCAGTTTGACGGGAATGAACTCAGCATACCGTTAACGGTAACCGGTACACCTTCTGCCTTATGGCTTGTGATAAACACCAAGGGCAAGGCTGATACTGTTGTCGATGTTCAAAACGGCTATCTGGGCTGGCACTATATGAATAAAATCGATACCACGGTGTATATTTCTGACAGGTACCAGAGAGAGCCCGGTGAAACAACCATCGTATGGGATGGGAATGATCAGGACGGGAATGCTNTAGCAGCAGGCACATACGATTACTTTCTCTGGGGTTATGATGATAAAACTTCGCGACAATTAGCCTGCGATTATATTCAGATTGGATTTGACTGGAATTGCCAGTTTACCCACATCTATGAAGTAGGCGAGGACGGTTTACCGCTTACGAATCCTTTAATTGTTGGCAATGCGGCAATGTGGATGTCCAATGATGCTGTGCCCAGTAATCAATTTGGGTCTCATTTTAAGTGGGTGATTGGAAGCGATCCTTTAGATATATCGTTTAAACAGACAACCGATTGTCCTATTTATGGGGATTGGGATGCCGGAAATACTTCTACATCAGGTTTTTTTTACGGAGGTCCCGTTTTTAATCCGGACGATTATAATATCTTCTATAATGCCTGCGCAAACTACGAGGCCCAGACAGCAACGATGTTCAAGTTTCAATGGGTCACCGATGGCGATGCGATTTTTGATGAAGACTGGCTCGGCTGGGATGAGTTGACATGGGAAGATAGAGGAATAGCGATTGGCAGTTGGTCTCAGAAACCGGGTGCTTACACCGACCGTAATTACATATATGTTGTATCACCCGGACTCCATCAGAAAGAAGAGGAATGGAACAAGCTGCGCTGTGTGAGCTTCGACGGGGAAGTCATCTTTGACAAGATGCTGCACGAATGGTACTACCCGGATGATCCCAATCCGCACGGTTATATTAACGGTGCGTTTCATCATCTGTATTCCCGCGGTAACAATCACTGGATGGTGGTCAGTCACACGTCATGTATGCATGAAATGATTGATACCACAAGAATTCTTGTTGACCCGGATGATGATGATGACATGATACTATTTCAGAATGCAAACGGTGATTACTGGATGGATTCCGCTTATGAACCAACTGTCGAACCGGCATGGTACTGTCTTGCAGATGATAAAACAACGTCCATGAGACGTGACTCAGTAACCATTGATTCAAATGGTTTCAATGTTATCTACACAACCTATCTGGGGCTGGTTACCTTCGGGGTTTCCACGCAGGACGGCACTGCTGTTGATTATATGTCCATTGCAGATGATACCATTTCCGATGATTCAGGATTTAAAATGGGCGGCCTGCTCTGCGACAACGGTTCGAACTATGATGGTTTGTACATGGCACATGCCCTTACTACCGAGACAGTCCATGTTACCGGAAATACATGGTATGTAGCTTTTGACTCATGCCATGGTATCATCACCAATGAACCTGTTATTGAGCCCGGTGTGGAAGAAGGTCAGGCGTCATACAGTGTTGATCAGAACTCGCCGAATCCGTTCAACCCGACCACCTCGATCAACTTTACGATTCCCGAAACAAATCATGTGACTGTTGATATTTACAACGTTGCGGGTCAGAAGGTTGATACGCTGGTCAACGATTTCATAGACGCCGGCAAGCATTCGCTCATCTGGGATGCTTCCGGATTTTCCAACGGTATCTACTTCTATACCGTGAAGTCCGGCGATTTCTCAAAAACCATGAAAATGACGCTTCTCAAGTAATCCGTTGTGAGAATGAGCGTTTAAAAAGAAGAAAAGCCCTGTTTATTTTGCAGGGCTTTTATTATTATATCTGATTATAATATATATTAAAATATTTAACTTGACAAATAGCTAGCTATGTATATATTTATTTTGTATTTTGGTAATATTATTTAAATGTTTACTTCATAATAATTATTTAAAGAAGGGAGGTCTATAACATTATGAATTAGTAAATAAGTAAGGTTTAAACTCGTTAAAGAATAAAATTTCTTTACAAAGAGGTAAAAAATGAAAAAATTGTTATTAGTCACACTTTTAATGATTTTGGTTGCATCCTTATCTTATACCGCTGATTTTGCTCCCACTGTTATGACATTGACTGCTCCGGCTCAAATACAGTATGATTTTGACGGCAGTGATTTGTCAATTCCTCTCACTGTATCCGGAACACCGGCAGCCATTTGGCTTGTTATAAACACAAAGGGCGAGGCAGATAATATTGTCGATATACGAAATGGTTTTTTAGGCTGGCATTATGTAAATCATACAGACACAACCATTTATGTTTCATCGAAATATTCTCGTGAACCCGGAGAGACACAAATTACATGGGATGGAAGAGACCAGGATGGTAATGTTGTTGCTGCCGACGATTACAGTTATCACCTCTGGGCTTATGATGATAAAACGCCAAGACAGATGGCAAGCGATTATCTTACAATAGGATTCGAATGGCAGCCCAGATTTAATCAATTCTACACACATGATGAAGATGGCTTACCTTATGCAAATCCTTTTTTATTTGGCTCATGGCCATTTAGTTCTACTAATAGTGCTGGTGCTGAAAGTCAACCATTTTATAAAAGGCATGGCGCTCATTATAAGTGGCAACTTGGCAGTGACCCATATGATCCATCCCTGATTCAGGCAACAGTATGTAGTTTTTATCAGCCAATAGAAAAATCAGGTGAGGAAGGATTCTTTAAGCACGGCGGACCAATTTTAGATCCGAATGATTACAGTATTTTCTACCATGACCAGTATAATGTTGATTCAAAAACAGAAACTCTTCTCAAGTGGAAGTATGTTCCGGATGGTGATGCTATTGAGGACTCGGATTGGGGCGGCTGGGATGAAATAACATGGGACGACGCTGGTAACACTATCGGGGTTTATATGCATGATCCCTCGCTCTATACAGACGGCACGTATATCATGAGGATTTCGTGCGGTAAATTTATCGTTGGACCAGAAAAGTGGAACCAGTTCTATGCCGTGGATTTCGATGGCGAAGTACTTGTTGATACTGATTTGACATGGGCTTATATGCCAGATGACGCTAACCCGGCGGATCGACATAATGATAATTTGTCCAACTACTGTTTCGATCCTACACGACCTGGTCTGATGATAATGGAAGGTACCACGAGCTGCAGAATTCACATGATTAATTATTTCAACATTCTTGCTAATCCTGATGATCAAGAAATAGTTGATACTCATGTCTGGGAAAACAGGAACGGTGATTACTTCCTTGATACGGCATTTGAGCCGGATGTTGAGCCTGCATGGTTTTGCCTTCAGGGTGGCAAGGGATTTGCACCAAGAATTAATGCACCAAGTATCGATTCGCAAGGGTTCTGTTTTATATCTGTAGGCGAACATGGTAGTACACTGTCTTCATTTGGTTTGACAACGCAGGATGGTACAGCGGTTACGACGAATCAATTTGCGGATGATACTGTCCCGGGTGACGAGGGCAAGCTTGGCGGCGGTAGGATGCTTGACGTCGATGGAAACTTTGACGGTATTTACTATACCGCAGCTCTCGTTTCAGGCGAGGGAGATAGTTTTAAAAAAATTACGTACATTGCCTTCGATTCGACCGGCGGTGTTATAACAAGCCAGCCGATTGCAGTGGAAGAAGAAGTTCAAGCAGCTTTCAATGTTGACCAGAACGCTCCGAACCCGTTCAATCCGACGACGGCAATCAGCTTTACAATTCCAGCTTCCAATCATGTATCAGTTGATATTTATAACGTTGCCGGTCAGAAGATTGATACGCTGGTCAATGACTTCATGGATGCAGGAACTCATTCGGTTATATGGGATGCTTCAGGATTCTCCAATGGTGTATACTTCTACACGGTGAAATCCGGTGACTTCTCAAAGACCATGAAAATGACACTTCTCAAATAATGCCCTTTCCTAATTTGTGAGTGTTTTTTCGAGGAAAGCCCTGTTTATGAGCGGGGCTTTCCTTTTGTTAAACGAAATTACGTAAAATGCTCATATTGTAGTATTCAATTTAAAATAAATTGATTTTATGCTTTTATTAACAATAAGGTTGTGTAAATTGTTCAATATATTTATATATTATAAAAAAGCAGGTCAAATGTGAATAACTATATAAACAATAATACCCGCCGAAAATTTCTTTTAAAAGCAGGAGTTGGTAGTCTCCTCATCGGGAATGCGTTTAAAAAAGGGAGTGGATTAGCCGAAACGATAAATTCACCGGATACTGACCGGTATCAATCGATTACTGTTCCTACCCACGAGTTTTTTGGGGATATTGAAGAACGGCTCGATTTTCCGCGTGACTGGAACGTAAATGTTCACCATATGGCAGGCCTGAAAAGCCCGGTCCTTTCCACGGATGCCATAAGAAAAAGCCTGAGAAATCCGGTCGGCACAAAACCGCTTCGTGAAATTGCAGCGGGTAAAAAAAGTGCTGTTATTCTTTTCGATGATGTTACAAGGGGAACTCCTGCACATGATATTGCTCCTTTTGTCGTTGAAGAGTTAAAAGCAGGCGGTATAAAAGACGAAAATATTCTCTTCGTCTGTATGGGCGGCGCGCACCGTGCGATTACAATTCCGGAAGCCCGTGCCAAGCTTGGGGATACTATAGTCGATAATTATTACTGGATCGTTCATAACTGTTTTAATAATTTTGTCGAACTCGGTAAAACAAGCTTCGGCAACCGCATCCAGGTCAATTTTGATGTTATGCATGCTGATGTTAAAGTATCGATCAGCGGGATAAAAAAGCATGAAATGCCTGGTTACAGCGGCGGTGCAAAGGCAATTCTTCCCGGCGTTTCCAGCCTTGATACTATTGAATATAATCATACTCATACTCAGGGAGGCCTGGGGAAGATATATCATAACGATATGCGGAGTGATATGGAAGAAGCAGCACGGATGGCAGGGCTGGATTTCACCGTTCAAGTTGTGTTCAACGGGAAACGTCAGGTGATCGGCGTGCATGCCGGCGATTTTATTGAGGCATTCCGTGAGGCCGTTTATGATGCAAATAAGCAATATCATACCGAGCTTGCCCGGAATGCTGATGTTGTCGTTGCAAACGCCTATCCCAGAAATTTACAGGAATCCGGTTTTCCCTGGACGCGATGGTCGTTGCGTGAGGGCGGAACGGCGATTTCAATTAATCAAATACCTTTAGGACACTATCCCATTCACTATTGGGCGGAGAGAAGTATGTGGAACGGTATGTCATACTGGGAAAAACAGGAGTCACGTTCCAGATCGAGAAGAAGCCCGTCAGGAAAAACCGGGCTATCAATAATCTTTTCCCAGTATTTTCAGTATCGTGACATTGCACGGTATTCCGGAAGTAATTTTAAGCTGGTTAGAACATGGGCAGATGCGCTTGCACTCCTTCAAAAAGCCCACGGTCACAGTACGAATGTTGCTGTTTATCCTTATATCGGCGTCCAGCACGAACCGATAACACTGGACAGACCTTAATAATCGTTTTTGAGCTGTGTTGATACCTTTACACGTTATTCTATATGTACATTTAATGGAGAACTATGATGAAAAGACGCAACTTTTTCACGACGCTCGCAGCTTCGGTTGCTGCGCCCGCATTTCTTTCCAGCTATCATGCAATGGCAGCGCCGGACAGGAAAAAAATTAAGATCACCGATGTTAAGGTTATGTATGTCTATAACTTTCTCGGCTGGCCTCTGATTAAGGTTGAAACCGATGCCGGCATTTACGGAATTGGAGAAGCATGCCATGGATATGGTATCAAAGAAATCGTACTCAAACAACTCAAACCCATGCTTATCGGGGAAGATCCCCTCGATGTAGACCGGCTCTATACAAAAATGGTTGTTGGAGGAGCAGTAACCGGTTCGACAGCCGGGATTAAACTCTATGCCGTAAGCGGTATTGAAACCGCTTTGTGGGATCTTGCCGGAAAGATACTCAATGCGCCTGTGTGTACTCTGTTAGGGGGAAAATTCAGAGACAGTGTTCCAACGTACCGGACTGGCAGTACCGATATGCTTGATAAATCAAGATGCCGTGATTTTGCCGACCAGCTTAAGAGTCATCCTTTCGGTTTTAAGGCAGTTAAATGTGATTGGCCGAGAAGACAGGAAATCAACGAAATAAGGATACAGAGGGAAGGAGGAAGGGGTGGTCCCTTCAATAGACTCTGGGAATCCCCGCTCAGCCGCCGATTTCCAAGAAAGGATATTGCCCGTGCAGCGAAAGGATTTGAAAACATGCGTGAAGCGCTGGGCGATGACATTGAGATTGCAGTCCACTGTCATTGGGAATTTGACTGGGCGGATGCGCTTGCGCTTGCCCGCGCCGTTGCCCCAATGAACCCAATGTGGCTTGAGGATCCTATGCCGCCGGATTATGCCGATTCCTGGGTGAAGTTGACAGAGGAGTCTCCTGTGCCAATTACTATGGGCGAAAATCTTTATACCCGTCATGGTTTCAAACCCTTTATCATTAATCAGGGATGCCATATAATTCATCCGGACTTTTTAAGAGCTGGTGGTCTGCTTGAATCGAAGAAAATTGCAGACTTCGCCGATATTTTTTATATACCGACCGGCGCTCATAATATGGCCAGTCCTGTTGGTTATCTGGCATCCGCCCATTCTGCCGCTTCCATTCGGGACTTTATATTTCACGAGTTCAATGGCGGAGACATAGAAGTATGGGAGAAGTTTGTCATTCATGACGGTCCAATTGTTAAGGATGGCAGAATACAGATTTCCGACAGGCCGGGATTAGGTATTGAACTGAACGAGGACTTTGTCCGAAAGTATCTGCCGGACGGTGAAGAGTGGTGGGGTTAGATATGCCGTAAGTATTCTAAAAATTCGCAGGTAATGTATATAACTCAAGAGCAAAAATAACATATAATATTGATATTTCAATGGAGGAACAATGAACAGGCGCAACTTTTTCACGACGCTCGCAGCTTCAGTTGCTGCGCCCGCGTTTCTTTCCAGCTATCATGCAATGGCAGCGCCGGACAGGAAAAAAATTAAGATCACCGATGTTAAAGTTATGTATGTTAGCCATTCTTTAGGTTGGCCGATGATTAAAATTGAAACCGATGCCGGTATTTACGGTATTGGAGAAGCATGTCATGGATACGGCATAAAAGAAATCGTACTCAAACAACTCAAACCATTTCTTATCGGGGAATACCCCCTCGATATTGATCGGCTCTATACTAAGATGATTATTGGATCTGCGGTTACAGGTTTAACAGCCGGGGTTAAACTCTATGCCATAAGCGGTATTGAAATTGCCTTATGGGATCTTGCCGGAAAGATACTCAATGCGCCTGTGTGTACTCTGTTAGGAGGTAAGTTCAGGGATAGTGTTCCAACCTACCGAACAACTAGTCCACGAAATATGCTCGATAAATCAAGTTGCCGTGAATTCGCCGACCAGGTTAAAAGTCATCCTTTCGGTTTTAAAGCAGTTAAATCTGATTGGGTGAGAAGGCAGGATATCGACGAAATTAGGATCCCTTCGGATCGTAAATGGGGTGCATGGGAATCACCATCTTACCCTATGAGCCGACGGTTTTCGCGAAAGGATATTGCCCGTGCAGCGAAAGGGTACGAAAACCTTCGTGAAGCGCTGGGCGATGACATTGAAATAGCAGTCCACTGTCACTGGGAATTTGACTGGGCGGATGCACTTGCGCTTGCCCGTGCCGTTGCCCCGATTAATCCAATGTGGCTTGAGGATCCGATGCCGCCCGATTATGCCGATACCTGGGTGAAATTGACAGCGGCCTCGCCGGTGCCAATTACTATGGGTGAAAATCTTTTCACCCGTCATGGTTTCAAATCCTTTATCATTAATCAGGGATGCCATATAGTTCATCCGGACTTTCAAAGAGCGGGCGGATTGCTTGAATCGAAGAAAATCGCCGACTTCGCCGATGTTTTTTATATGCCAACTGGTGCGCATAACATGGCGAGTCCTGTTGGTTATCTGGCATCAGCCCATTCTGCTGCTTCCATTCGGAACTTCATATTTCACGAGTTCAATGGCGGAAACACAGAAAATTGGGAGCAGATTGTCATTCATGACGGTCCAATTGTTAAGGATGGGAGAATCCAGATTTCTGACAGGCCGGGGTTGGGAGTTGAACTGAACGAGGATTATGTCCGAAAGTATCTTACAGATGGCGAAGAGTGGTGGGGATAGTGATTTTGCTATTGTCAAAAGGTTTATAAAGAATCTGGCTCAGAACTGCCCAGTTAATTCCCATTGATTGCTTTATAAAAAAAGCCCTGTTTATTTTGCAGGGCTTTTTATATTATAGTATCATGTTACCGGGTATAACCGATACATGTTATATTATCAGACATGGCATAAAAGACCACATGTATTGGAAAAGATTTTCAGTATATATACTTACCGTTTATGCTTACGGGATTATACAGGTGCCACCGTTTGAACAGGGGAAGCATTATGCTGTCTGTCTTTTGCAATAATGAGGAGAAGCACACTATGAACACACGATCTCCGGTAGTTTCGCAGATTATAACAAAGAACCGGACTTTGCAAGGCATTGTGCCGGTGTATGACATGATAAAAGCATGCACAATTGCGGTGATTTTTCTGTCACTGGTATCTTTTTCCGGCTGCTCGAATGGTCGTGAACCGGAACCATCGTCCGAAAAAATGTCCTCACTTCCGCTCAAGGCGAGCCCCGAAAAACTGCAATGGTTTCGGGATGCAAAATTCGGACTGTTCATTCACTGGGGGCCTTATTCGCATCTTGCAGGGGAATGGAACGGAAAAAAGGTGGAAGTTGGCAACCAGGCCGAATGGATAATGAAAGATATGGAAATACCTGTGGATGATTATCGTCGCATAGCGAGTACTTTTAATCCTGTGCACTTTGACGCCCGGGAATGGGTGCGAATAGCACAAGCTGCCGGAATGAAANATATCGTAATAACTGCCAAACATCACGATGGCTTTGCGATGTATCATTCGAAGGTTACACCTTACAATATTGTCGATTGGACTCCGTTTAACCGTGATCCGTTGAAAGAATTGTCTCAAGCCTGCGCCGAGGAAGGAATCACGTTTTGTTTTTATTATTCTCATCGTGAGGACTGGGATCATCCCGGCGCCTATGGAAATGGCTGGGACTATGAAAATGACTGGAAAGAATCCTACTTTGTTCCCGGTATTTTTGAAAACTATCTGGAAGAGAAAGCAAAACCGCAGCTCCGCGAATTGCTGAGCAATTATGGTCCGGTTGGTTTGGTATGGTTCGATAGAGGGATATATACACCTCAGCAGGGAAGAGAATTTGTCCGGATCGTCAGCGAACTCCAGCCGGATTGTCTCGTGAATAGCCGGGTTGGTAATTATCATCAAGAATCGATCGGAGATTATCAAAGTATGAACGACAATGGTATGCCGATAGGCGGCATCGAGGAATACTGGGAAACCCCGCAAACGCTCAATGAAACATGGGGATACAGTAAATTCGATACTCGCTGGAAATCACCCGAAACGGTTATCCGGCGTCTGATAGAAATTGTGAGTTGCGGCGGGAATTACTTGCTGAATGTTGGGCCGACAGGTGAAGGTGAAATTCCTGAAGCTTCCGTCAATGTCCTTATCTCGGCGGGACAATGGGTACATCGGAATGCTGAAAGTATTTATGGTACTTCTGCAAGTCCATTTCCAAAATTACCTTTTGGATACTGTACGGTTAAGGGCAAAAATATATATCTCCACATCCGGGATTGGCCCAAAGATAGGATGGTATCTGTACCCGGTCTGCGAAGTACAGTCAATTCAGCTTATTTATTGCTCGATAAAAAAAGAAAACTACCCGTGAACAAATCAGGAAATCGTACATATATAACGTTGCCCACGGAACCGCTTGACCATCCCATTACGGTTCTTGTTCTCGAAATCGATGGTCGGCTTGAAGTCGATCCGCCGATAGTACAACAAGATAATGACGGCACGATCGAATTAAGTTATCTCACTGCTCTTACCGGTGGGAAAACAGTGAAACGATTTAACGTTATGGCAAGGTTTCATATTTCAAAATGGACAGGGCCGGAAGATACCGTAACCTGGCATTTTACCGTTCAAAAAACGGGCACATTCACCGTGAATGTTACCTACGCAGCGAACAGGGAATGGGAGGGAAAAAACTATATTATTTCTGTCGGCACCGACTCTATCGAGACGTCTGTCAAATCCACCGGTGACTGGTATGAGTATCAGACATTCACTGCAGGAACCATTACGATAGCGAAACCCGGAGAGTATCACCTGACTATCCGTCCGCAAGAATCGTCAGAACAGTATCTGATGTATTTACGTTCTCTTACTCTGAAACCGGGTGCCGGCTCAGAGAATAAATAATACTATGTAATCTATAAAATCCCGAATTCTTTTGAGAATCGAACGAACTTATTATTTTATGATAAAAAAAAGAAATGGTTACTCTTTTTCGAAAACAGCCGTAAAAAAAATTGATCCTACAGGAAGAAAAAACCCGGATATTTTTCCGGTTAATTTGAATAATGCTAATACTATCAAAAAACGTTTATTAACACATCGGGGGTAAAAATGCTTTCTAAGATGACACGACGCCGTTTTATCGGCGCTGGAGCTGCAGCAACGGGAGGTCTTGCAGGTATGAGCGTCACAAAATCAGCCCATGCATGGTCCCCGGGACCGGATGAGAACCTTGTGCGCGATTTAAAGCCGGGCTCGACACCTATTCGTCTCGGAGGACATCTGAGGCAGCTTGAAAACGAAAGCCTGACCGAAATGGTTGAAAAAATCAGGGAAGGCGGCGTTACCGGTGTGAAGACCTTACCTGAACCATGGAACTCAATGAACGATTCGGAACTTACCGAACTGAGGGATGCGCTAAAAAAATACGATGTGGTTGTTTTTGAGGTCGGCGGCTATACGAATATGATACATCCCGATAGGGCAGTCCGTCAGAAAAACCTCAAGCACCTTGCAACCTGCATCGAGACTGCTGATAAGATTAACTGCCCCATGGTTGGAACAATATCCGGGAGCTGCGATCCGGTCAATTTCTTTAATGTCCACCCTGATAACTGGACAGAACAGACATGGAGACTGCTCGTTGCCAGCATGAAACAGGTGCTCCGGGATACCTCAGGCATGAAAGCTTCCATCGGCATGGAAGCGCAGGTAACTACCAACATTGACGGGCCTAAAGCGAACAAGCGGCTTTTGGATGATGTGGTTGATCCGCGCTGCGCAGTCAATCTCGATCCGGTCAACATGATTCACCTGTATAACTACTTCCACACGACCGAGCTTATTAACGAATGTTTCGACCTTCTCGGTGAAAACATCCTGGGCTGCTATGCAAAGGATACCTACATATGGCCGGATAAGCAGACGGTTCACGTGCAGGAGGTCTGTACCGGGAGAGGTGTGATGGATTATGAAACGTACCTGGTGAGACTGAGCAGAATGAAGTGGTCCCGGACGCTCCTTCCGGAACATATTCCGCAAGACCAGTACCCCGAGGCATATGCATATATCAGAAAAATGGCGGAGAAAGTTGGAGTAAAGATTTACAGGTGAGAATGAGGAGCTAAAATCAGTTTAAATCCATTAAACGTAGTTTGGAGGTTAAAAAATGTTGAGTAAGATGACACGGCGCCGTTTTATCGGCGCTGGAGCTGCAGCAACGGGAGGTCTCGCAGGTATGAGCGTCACAAAATCCGCCCATGCATGGTCCCCGGGTCCGGATGAGAACCTGAAACGCAATTTAAAGCCGGGTTCAACACCTATACGGCTCGGAGGATATTTGACACCGCTTGAAAACAAGAGTCCGACAGAAATGGTCAAGAAACTAAGGGATGACGGTTTCACCGGCGCACATGCAAACGTGGAACCATGGAATTCAATGAAAGATTCCGACCTGAGAGAGCTGCAGGCGGCTCTCAAAAAATACGATGTGTATATTTTTCAGGTCGGGAGCTATACCAATATGATTCATCCCGATAAAGCGACCCGTCAGGAAAACCTGAAAAACCTTGCAAAGGCAATCGAAGCCGCCGACAAGCTTTTCTGCCCATCGGTCACAACCATTTCGGGAAGCTGTGATCCGGTCAATTTTTACAATGTCCATCCCGATAACTGGACGGAAAAAATCTGGAAACTTCTCGTCGGCAGCATCCGGCAGGTTCACCGTGATACCGCAGGCATGAAAGCGGGCATCTGCATCGAGGCACAGGTTACCACGAACATTGACGGCCCAAAAGCGCACAGGCGGCTTTTAGATGATGTGGCCGATCCGCGCTGCGGAGTCAATCTCGATCCGGTCAACATGGTTCACCTGTATAACTACTTCCACACGACCGAGCTTATCAACGAATGCTTTGACCTGCTCGGAGAGAGCATTCTGGGATGTCATGCCAAGGATACGTATATCTGGCCGGACAAGCAGACGGTACACGTTCAGGAGGTCTGTTCCGGCAGGGGTGTTCTGGATTACGAAACTTTTTTTGTGAGAATGAGCAAGATGAAATGGCCGCGGACTTTAATGCCCGAACATATACCGGCTGACCAGTTTGTCGAGGCATATGCGTATATCAGAAAAATGGCGAAGAAGGCGGGAGTAAAATTTTACGAGTGATGGTACATTCTACGCATCTTGATTTACCTCACCGTTTACAGTATGTATCCGACCTGTATCATTACGTTTTAGGAGGGCGGTGAAAAGTCTTTTCACGCGCCCCGGTTTGTAATATGTGACTGTGGTGCTGTCAAGGGCAAGACAAGCCGGCCTTACATAAAATATATTGTTTATAATTGGCTTATCACATGTAATACATTCGCATTATTCTTGTATATTTTCCTTTACAGGCCGGCCCTTGACAGCTCATTATCCCGAAAGGATCCGTTTTTTACCAGACTTTTAGAAATCCGAAAGGGCAAAAAAATGTAATCTTCCTTATGCAAACAGTTCCGAAACCCTGCCGCCGCGAGCTATCATCCTGTCAAGACTCATGAGGTTGAGCATGAGGTGACGGGGATGGTGATAATTGCCGACACGGTCGTAATGTTCCTCAAACGTTACTTTTCTGTCGGCATAAAGTATCCAGATAGGGTAGCCATACTGCTTGAGCGGGAATTTATCCAGGACATAGGTATACTCCCGTGTGAACCAGTCCTTTGCCCATTGCGCGCCGGCATGTTCAACGGTGAACATGGTTCCGATAAGAACTTCTTCCTGAAGCCAGAGATACTTTCCGACATTCCAAATATTTTTATCCACATGTTGCAGTTCACCCAAAAACCCCCCGTAGACATCATCCCAGAATACCTCGCAGGAGCGTTTTAAAATCTCGCCTGCCCTTTCAAAGAGAGCCTTGTCTTTCCGCCGGGCAGCCTCGAACATCACCATCCACATGGTTTCGATGCCGTGACCGGTTGCAATCTGCCCGTGATCGTTCTCAATACGGGTAAGGTCATGGTTGACATACTCGTTGATGAGCCCATACTCGGGATTATAGTGGTAATTCATGACCGCATCCACACATCGTTCCGCAAGCGCTTCAATATCCGGGTCAGGACGTTTTTCAAGCATTTGTGTCGCAAGTCTCAGGAGCACAAACCAGTGGCCGGCTATTCTCGGCCGTATAACCGCAGGCGCTGTCTCGGTTGCGGGCAGATTGGAGTAGTCCGGCCTGTTGTCGTAGATATCCACACACTTGAGCATAATTTCTTTCGCCATATCCCACCATGTTTCTTCACCGGATGCTTCGGAATACTCCTGGAGACCATTGGCTGCGAATATATCGCCGTATAAATTGACCTCCGTTCCGCCCATGGGCTTCCCTTCCCGTGTGAACCCGACAGGCCAGAACTCTTTGCCGGAAGGTTTGCCTTTCAGAACGAACTCGACCGATTTGCGCGCAACTTCCAGATATTCCGGGTTGGAATCCACATTGTTATAGAGGAAAGAATACACCCATATCCCGCGGCCCTCGAACCAGGTTCTTTTGTTCTTCGTAATAGTGGTGCCGTCACGGTCGGTATTGCACATAAAACCGCCGTATTCATGGTCGATCACATATGTATCCAGAAACGGCAAAAAATCATCAAAGAGATCATAATGGTACCGTGCTCTGAGTTCTTCTAAAGTCATTCCCCCGAGTTTACCGATAGTTGAACCCGATCGATTTTTTTTGACGGTCTCAATATTTTCGATTTTACAGCCGCCCGCCGTTGAAAGTACTGCTGCTGCTCCTGCAGATGTACCCAGAAACGCCCGTCTTTTCATGGTATCCTCCGGTATGATATGAATGAAAACTTTTTGGCATCGATAATTTTAAAGTAAACGCTTATATATTTAAAACAGCAAACATGCAGAAATTAACAAACAGACAGTTTTTAAGTAGTTGTTTTTTAATAACTCACCCCCTCGTTCCCCCTCTCTTGAAAAGAGAGGGGGATGACCACCCTGCCTAAATTTCCCTTCTCTTGCCAAGAGAAGGGATTATGGGATGAGTTCGGGAGTGGGGTGGTGGAAAAAGCTGTTCTAACTTTATAAGCCTTTTAAAGTATTTTGTCTTATTCAATAATAAAATCTTTTCGCAAAGATT
>AQSL01000111.1 GCA_000403035.1 Candidatus Latescibacter anaerobius SCGC AAA252-E07
CCCTCCGGGGGAAAGTCGGGCGTAAGCCCGGAAAGGGGGCGAAAAAAACAATCATGCTCATGAAGCAAAGTATGTATCCATTAAGTATCTTATAATTTGTAATTACTTGTCTTTAAATAGGTTTATATGTTTTAAAGTATAATTTTACCGGACACTACTGCACCAGACTTTAAAGAGATAAGGATGGTATTCAAATGTAGGATTACTATATAAATATGTGATGTTACTATTAAATGGAAGGAGGAATTATCCCCATGGCATTACCATTTAGTAAGCTCGCCAGGATACCCCGTCGAACTTTTTTTCGCAACCTCGTTGCATCGGGAGCCCTATTCTATCTTGATGACATTTGGACAACGAAACCAAGCAGTGCTGCGCCCATATCTCCAAAAGACACTATAAAGATAACAAAACTGGAAACTTTCCTTGTTAAACCAAGATGGATTTTTCTTAAAGTTCATACTGATGTTGGCATTGTTGGCCTTGGTGAACCTCTGCTTGAAGGCAGGGCGAAAACTATCGCAACAGCTATTTCGGAGATAGAACCTTATCTTGTTGGAAAAGACCCACGCAAGGTTGTACATCACTGGCAGGCTATTTATCGTCACACATTCTACCGCGGCGGTCCGATACTTACCAGCGCTCTCAGCGGTATCGACCAGGCACTGTGGGACATCAAAGGCAAAGCACTCGGTGTTCCTGTCTACGAGCTATTCGGCGGCCCAACGCGCGACCGTATCAGAGTTTATGCCCATGCTGGTGCAGGCTCGATATCGCAGTCCAGGGCTAAAGGATTTACTGCATTTAAGATGGGTCCGAGAGGTGGCCGTCGCGCTCGATATGTGGAAAGTCCGGCTTTTGTGGCGAAAGTTGTTGAGAATTTCGCTGTCGCACGTGAAGAAGCCGGACCTGAGTGTGATATAGCTATTGACTTCCATGGTGCCATTTCTCCAGCGACTGCAATGCTACTCATAAAAGCTCTGGAACCCTACCAGCCTTACTTCGTCGAAGAACCGGTTCAATGTCAGAATGTAGATGTAATGGCAGATATAGCCAAAAAAACTCACATCCCCATAGCTACAGGCGAACGTATCTTCACCAAATGGGGATTTCGTGAAATCCTCGAAAAAGGCGCTGCAACTATTCTCCAGCCTGACATATGTCATGCAGGTGGAATTACTGAAGTCCGCTTGATTGCAGGCATGGCAGAAGCGTACTATGCAGCCATTGCGCCACATAATCCAATGGGGCCGATCTCTCTTGCCTCGGGATTGCAGCTTGATGCATCCATTCCAAATTTCCTTTGTCAGGAACAGGTCTCTCTCGGTGCAGGGTACATTAAGAATCCGTTCAAAGTCGAAAACGGCTATATCCCTCTCCCAAAGGGCACCGGTCTTTGCGTCGAGCTTGATGAAGTTGCACTTGCAAATAAAATCGGACATGACTGGCGTAATCCTGAAACATACGATGAGGATGATGGCTCAGTTGTCGATTGGTAAGCACACAACAGGAGAAAAAAAACGTTACAGCATATGGATTTATAAGATAATGCTCAACAGTAATTCATGCAGTATTGTACTGGTGTAATATGAATGCAAAAGGTAACATTTTATAAAAACCATAAGATGAGGTTACGTAAATATACTGTACTTTTGCACATAACGGCAAATGGTTGCGTATAGGTTGCAGAATGCGGTAAAATAATTGCAACCACTTTTTTGTAAGTAGTTGTATTTATTATACCAAAATCTGAAATATCAGACTTGAAATCCGCCGGATTAACCGCTCTTCGGGATTTGAGTCCCCGGCCCTCCGCCAAAATATAAGAAAAAAAACCCACAACGATTCTTTACCGTCTTTTTCTGAAAATCCTCCTGGAACAAAACCGGGTGTATAAAAACCGTTTTATTCATTTTTTTTAATTTTACTGTTTTTGCTTAAAAAAGAGTTGCTTATTGGGGAATCTAACATTAATATTATTGTCTATTTAAATTTAAAAGAGTATACCAGCACGAAACTATTCTTTCCCCTTATGGGAATAATGTCAAAAAAAGGAGATATCAAAATTTGAACAAACATTTGGGCGTTATTATCATAATCAATATGCTCGTAGAATTATGTGTGATATCTTCTGGTAATGCGCAAGACATGCTCCCCATCACTTTAAACGCTTCAAAACAAATTTCTGCCTGCTACATCGAATCCCCGATAATAATGGACGGAATTCTAAACGAACTCTGCTGGGATATGGCTGAGATAGCAACAGGTTTTATTCAGACAGAGCCTGAAGAAGGGGCTCCTGCAACTGAAAAAACCGAAGTCAGAATTTTGTGTGATAATGAAAATATATATATCGGCGTTGTGTGTTATGATTCTGAACCTGATAAGCTCATCCATAATAACATGCAGGTGGATAGTTTTTTGGAGTATGATGATAATTTTACGGTGATTTTTGATACCTTTAATGACAAACGTAGCGGTTTTTATTTCAGGACAAATCCGAATGGAGCACGGCTGGATGCAAAAATCGGCGGGCATGGAAGTAGTCGAAGTAGAAGTAGCAGCGGTACTCAACGTCCTGGAGGAGTTAGTTCTCTTGGTGTGGACAGTATTGGATACGATTGGAACGGTATATGGGATGTCGCTGCGCTTATCACCGATGAGGGCTGGGTTGCCGAGATAGTGATTCCTTTTACTACCTTGCGGTTTCAAAGAGCTGAAACACAGAATTGGGGTGTAAATTTCAGGCGGATGATCAAACGGAAAAATGAGCTCGATCTCTGGACTTCATGGGGACGTGATGACGGTCTTTTGCAATTAACCAAGACCGGTATCCTCTGCGACCTCAGAAATATTGAACGGGGAAACCTGGTTGAACTCAAACCCTATGTACTTTCTGGCCTGGAAAAGACGAAAGGTAAAGATATTGATGATGATCTCAAAACCGGGATTGATGTAAAGTTTCCCCTTGCCTCTGATCTGACACTTGATTTCACTTCATTTACCGATTTCGCACAGGTTGAAACCGATCAGACAATGATAAATCTGACCCGTTTTGATCTGCGATATCCGGAAAAACGTGACTTTTTCCTCGAAGGTGCTGAAATATTTCAATTCAGTTCATCGTATACAAGCCCGTTTTATTCCCGGAATATTGGTATCACCCCTGATCGTGAACAGATTTCCATCCTCGCCGGCGCAAAAGTAACCGGGAAGGTGGGGACATATAATATCGGTGTACTCAACATGCAGACGAAAGAAAAAAAAGGGTATCCTGCGAAAAATTATGCCGTGGTTCGTGTCAAAAAAGATATTCTGGAAAATTCATCGATTGGTTTCATAGCAACGAATCTGTATAACGCCGATAAACACAAGGATCATGCGCTCGGGATGGACTTTACCTATAAGACTGATAAATTCTTAAAGAACAAAAATATCGAAATCTCAGCCGATATTACCGAGAACAGAAAGGAAGGTGTTGATCACGGTAATCGGGCTGGAAGGCTCAGTATTCGATACCCCAATGATCTTATCGAAGCGTGGCTGTATTATAAAAATGTTGGTGAAAATTATAATCCGGAAATGGGGTTTGTAGAACGGAACGGTGTACGGCAATATATGACACAGCTTGAATTCAATCCCCGTCCTGATATACCCCATGTGAAACAGTTGCATTTTACTTTGTACGACATCGGTTTATATACCGATATGAATGGAAAACTGTTAACACGAGAAGTCAGGTTCTCTCCTTTTGGAGTAACCACAAAGTCGGAAGATATTTTCAGAATAATGGTTAAAAATTCATTTGAATATCTCGAGGAAGATTTTAATATTTTTAATGATGTCATAATTCCCCGTGGTGAATATGACTGGTGGAATTGTGAAGTTTCGCTCAGAACGAATTCGGGAAGACCTCTTTCAACTGAAACGTTGTTTGAAACGGGTGCTTTTTATAATGGTGAAAAAACAAAGTTTCAAACCGGTCTTAATTACAATCTGAATAAACATCTGGGTCTCATTACTGATGTGACTTACAACCATCTCAATATCGACTCGAGACATTTTGATACCAGGGAATACGGGTGTCGTCTGGATACAAATATATCTACACGGCTTTATGCCCGGACCTATGTGCAATGGAATAATGAAGATAAACTTACTAATGTAAATTTCCGTATTCATTTCATCCCTCAAATCGGCAGCGATATTTACTTTGTATACAATCATATATGGGATGGTTACTGTAATTATAAAACGTCATATAATGCGGCAATCGCAAAAATTGCCTATCGGATAGCTTTTTAAAAGCGAACGGAACACTGCGTTCAGCAATTCATACCGGTACATTTTAAATTTCCCGCAACGATATCAATCTGACAAACGGCTTATCAGGAAAACGGTGTAAATTTCCCCCTGTTTTTGATCATACGGTCGAGAGACAGCAGGTTCATCATCATGAATCTCGGCTGGTGAAAATTCCCCTTCCGGTACTCGCTGATGCCTTCCCGTTTGAGATTGTTACCATAACGGTCGACCGCCTGCCGCCAGACTCCGTGACCGGTGTTGGCAAATCTTCTTATTGCATAGTCGCGGGCGCGTTCGTACCATTCCTTTGCCCAGACCTCTCCGGTGTATTCAAGGACAGTCATGCAAGCAATGAGTATTTCGGTATGAGCCCACATGTTCTTCACTTCAAAAAAAGGACCCTGGCAATTCCCGGAAGTGCTGAATACCTGGAATGAATTTGTTCCCCATCCTTCATACACGTAATCCCAGCACATTTCGACGAGGCGGCGAATACGTTTTTTACAGGTATCGAAGAGTACACGATCCTTTCTGCGCAGCGCCTCATACAATATTATCCATAAGGTTTCAAGCGAATGCCCGCTTGCCATACTTGTCTCATGACCCGGTATACGGGAATAGTCATGAAACAGGTGTTCATTTACGATTCCGTAATCGGGATTCCAGAAATCATTGATAATATGGTCGACATGTTCCTCCTGGAGTTCCTCCAGCTTCGGGTCATCATGAAATGACAGTAACTGGGTAAGCGGCCATACCGTCATAAATGAATGACCCTGAGTACGTAATCCGGTTTGATCGATACCTCCGATACGTATTCCGGTATATTGCGGACTTTCATACCGTTTCATCGATGCCAAAATAGAGGTTTTTGCCAGTTTTAGGTCTTCTTCGTTCCCTGTCGCTTTAAATAATTCCGCAAGACCGGCTGCGGCGAACATGGCGCCATAGATATCTTCTCCGGTGCCCTGTCCCGTACTCTTAATTTTTTTACCGTTACGGTCGACCGACTCATACCATATACCATTTCCGGCATGCATGAATTTCACCATGAAATCACGTGTTTTTCCGGCAATTTCAAGGTAGTGCGGGTCTTTCCCAAAATTATTGTATAAATATGCATATACCCAGACCGCTCGTCCCTGATACCAGATGTATTTTTCGGCATTCTGCACCGTACCGTCATCATACAGTTCACACATAAACCCGCCGTTTTCCCTGTCGTACCCGCCTTTATCCCAGAAGGGGATATATCTGTTGAAAAGACGATCATGATAATCGTCTCTGAGATCTTTAAGACTCATCCCGGCGATGGTATCGGGCAGAGCACGGAAACTGCTCGACGTGTACGGTGTCTTCGGTACAGCCGGTTCAGTGAGTGCCGGCAGAGTCCCGGCAAGACAGGGAGCTATTGCAGCGCTGAAAAAATTTCTTCGTTTCATGACTCGTTCCTTTTCACGTAATACGTTCTGTTAAAAGTTTTACACAATTATATTCTTAAGTAGTTGTTTATTTTATATTTGGCAAAATTCATATATTTTCCCTTTTTTCATAAGCCCCCTAAATCCCCCGGAGGGGGACTTTATGTGATATATAATAACAATGCTTTCTATCTATTATTGTGGGAACTGGTTGTAAATAAAAAGGATTCTTACAAAAATCATAACCAACAACCACAAATCCAACGGGTTTAGAAAAAGATGAAGACTATAACGGTAAAATGCAAGGGAAAATCACTGGCGATGTATGAAACAGGCATACCATCAGACACAGTATCATTGCGGAAAGGATTGAGTTTTTTGGAACGTTATCTTCGAAATAGGTAGAGTGCTCCCCGTTTGGAAAGTCTTTTTGGATAGATGCGCAACAACAAGAAAAGAGGATAATCATCCCCTCTCTGCTTGTAGAGAGGGGAACGAGGGGTGAGTTGGAAAATATGATTCGAAAAGTCCATGTGTGTTCAGTTTATAAAGAATCGGGGCGAAATGATATAAAATGAAGATGAAAGAGTATGATGGAAATATTGTTTTGGCTTAGGTACGGCGTTTATACTGCGCTTACTTTTGAAGCCGGTTATTATCCATTGATTTTAAACATAATTGATAAAAGCAGAGCACACAACAAGCATGAATTTAGTATCGTTAAAATCTACATTTTCGGAATCCATGAAAGCATGTCGTATACCGCCTTCATCAGATGCATAACCATATTAACTACGGAATGATTTATTAAGTGCTGGGTGCAATTCAATTTCGTTTTCTAAGGTTCTTAAAAATCTGGTGATAAACTCATAATTTCGGGATAATGAGCTGTCAAGGGCCGGCCTGTAAAAGAGAGTAAATATTAATAATTAATATTTATTACCTGCGATAAGCTAATGATAAAGAATATGTTTTATGAATGTCCGGCCTTGACAGCAACACAGTCATATATTTTATATAGGGGGGGTGAAAAGACTTTTTCACCGCCCTCATAGATTCTTTAATAGAATTACGATAGTCAGGTGCAGCCGCTGGTTATGTGACCCCGTTTATAAATGTTTTCGGGGTAGATTCATCGCAATGCTCGCGATAGAGCTTACCGCCGGCGCCCTTATAAGGTAGTAACGCTGGGACGAATCCTTGATATTTTTCATAATATTCACCAAATATCTCAATCAATCCTCGCTCTTCCAGAGAAACCACGTAATGGGATAGAATATACAATAGAACCCAAGGAATAAGGAACAGAAGATCCGAAAACCAAATTATCATTAATGGCGGAATGGTTATCAGAAGTGTCGAGTATAGAGGATGTCTAACATAATTAAAAGGACCATACGAAATTAGCTTACTCTCTCCATTTTTCAGGTAGACCTTTATCAAATTCAATGAAAGATTGAACCAAATCATACCCAACAGGCATACGGTGATACAGGGCACAGTTAATATGACTTGCATTTCAAAGGTTAGTGGGATATGAAAAGAAATCCATTGCCGAATAGCTATAGTTAACCCTTCAAACAGAAGAAACAATAGGAGCAAGTGTGGCCCTGCGCCAATTAGATTCTTTAAGCCTTTCAAGAGTAAAGGAATCTTCCCATTTTCTATAGCCATTATTCCGTTATTACCCTTTAATTCACTTCGGCAAGTTATTTTTTATATTTCCATATTTTGGGAAATATTGCCGATGTATTATTTTTATATTTAATATACTCTTGTCCAAATTCTTCTTCTATAAGAGTCTCTTCTCTATTTATAAATATTTTAAACATGATATACATAAAACATGGAATAGTTAATAATAACCAAGAATTAAAGAATAATATTATTCCAGGAAGAATAAAAAATATGACTTCAGCGAAGAGAGGATTTCTGCAAATTGAAAAAAAACCGTTCGTCAGTATTTCGTGTTTTTGGTAAGCAGTTTTAAGTAGCTTTAATGTAATAATATAAGAAGGAACCCCAATGATAAGTAAAAAAATTGCTAATACAATTTTAAAAGAATAAGGTATAAAATTAATTTCAAAGATAGATTTTGAGAAATGATTAATGATAATTATCGGAATTGTATATGAAATTGTAATTATAAAAATTATTGGTGATGCACCCAAAAATGTCAATTTTTCATTATCACTATTATTCATTTTTACTTCCCTGCTGTTAACATTAATATTTGATATTATAAGCCACATAACGTTAAAGCTCAGCAGCGCCGCTTGTAGGCGTCCGCTGGAGCGATTGGTTAGGTGAGTACTTTTGCGTACACATAGCAATCAACGTACTCACCAAACAGCAGCAGTTTCTTCCTGGCAATCCCCTCTTTCTTATAACCTGCTTTGATCGCTACTCTCTGGCTCGAGATGTTCTTCTTGACCATCAGGTTCTCGATGCGCTTGATTCCCATTGAGGTAAGTGCAATCTGCTCAAGAAGAAAAACAGCATTGGTGGCGATCCCCTTGTTCCAGTAGGATTCATCCACGAAGTACCCAATCTCACCAATATAGGGGCGTTGCTGATCGACTGCGAGACCAATAGCCCCTACTACCTTATCCCGATAGATAATCGAATAATTGAATGATGTCTTCTTCTTTCGGCCTTGAATACTCTGTCGCAAGAACCTCTTTTCTTCTTCAATGCTCTTAGGTCTAGCAGGAAAATAGAGAAAATTCGGATTATTGAGAATCTCCACAAATCTCTTGGCATCTGAAACCTGTTGATATCGAAGTATAATCGGGATTGTCATTCTTCACCTAACTATGGTTTATAAAGAATTTCTCCAAGAACCCATATACAGCAAATATAATCTATACAAAACCCCCTCCAAACACAATTCAGCCGAAAAAAACTCACATAAAAATGTCTGCGCCATCTCTTTTTCAAAAACAGAATATGGCTTTATTGCAATATCATTTTATATACACAATTGTCAATGTGTTTTTATCTATTAGTTCATTGAAGGTATGCAAAATAACGGAGATAAGATACGCGGATTTATAATAGTTACATATCACGCTTTTGAAGGTTTCCCCCGGAACATGTACCTGAACCATGAATACAGGGTAAACACAACAGCTATCGATAGAAGCCCGTTGAAGAACAGCCGGTACCTTTCTATATCGATCCATTGACCGTTATAATCAGGTAAGAAATCCATAATTATTATTCGAACACCGGTAAAAACGATAGTGGTTATGACAACGGTGAGCTGTATGGTGGTTTTAAGTTTGGCGTCTTTGGAAGTTTTCAGCTCTTTCCCCTGTGATAGAGCAATTAACCTCATCAGGGTTACCCACACATCCCGTAAGATAATTATCCCAACGAGCCATATATTGACGAGGCCCATCACCCAGAACTGGACAAGCGCCCCGACAACAAGAAACTTATCGGCAAGCGGATCCATGAACTTTCCGAGTTTCGTTATTTCTTTACGGCTTCGTGCGAGTCTACCGTCGTATAAATCGGTAACCGCGGCAATGACAAAAACAATGAGAGCAAGAATCACTGTTAACCATGTTTTCCCGGCAAAAAGCCAGAGATACAGCGGTACGAGTAAAATCCTTACCAGTGTCAGAATATTAGCCGCAGTAAACGGGTTTGTTTTCATATCATGGTACGTTTCTGTAATAGGGTTAAAAGTCTGGTGAAAAACTATCAGGTTCAGGATTTAAGCTGTCAAGGGTCAGCGCGAAGCGTTGATTTACATGCCCTTGATAGCAAAAAACAATATATATTTCATTACAGGGTGCGTGAAAAAGGACTTTTTCACCGCCCTCTTAAAAGTCCTGATCCTTCATCATATCAAGCCGTCCCTCGAGCGATCTCGCCAGAGTAACCTTGTCCGCCAGTTCTAAATCGCCGCCGACCGGCAGCCCGCGCGCTATACGTGACACCCTCACTTCCGATTTTGCCAGCCGGCTCGCAATGTAGGTTGCTGTCGCTTCTCCTTCCACTGTGGGATTGGTGGCAACAATCACTTCCTTAACCGAATCGTCGATTCTTTTCTCGAGCTCGGCGAAATGAAGCTCATCAGGGCCGATATTGTCAAGGGGTGAAAGGGCGCCGCCCAGCACATGATACACTCCATGGTATACTCCGGCTTTTTCAAGTGCATTCACATCGGAAGGATTCTCTACTACACAAATGACAGCTCTGTCGCGTTTGGGATCGGAACATATCGGACAGGGGTCAACCTCGGTTAAATTATAACACGAGGAACAATAAGTGACTCTGGTCTTTACCTCCTCGATCGCCTTCGCGAGCGACATGGCTTCCTCACGGTCCATTTTCATGATGAAAAATGCAAGTCTCTGGGCGGTCTTCTGGCCTATCCCGGGCAAATACGTGAGCTTCTGTATGAGCGAATCAAAAACACCGTTTTTCTGCATAATTTCAGCCAAGCCCCGGGATGTTGAGGTTGCCGAGGTTTCCGGGTAAAAATTTCCCCATTTCCTCTTCCAGCATACTCCTCGAGTTATCAATGGCATTATTTACAGCCGCCAGAACCAGATCCTCGAGAAGTTCTATATCCTCAGGATCTACAACTTCCGGTTCAATCTTGACATCGAGTATTTCCTGACGGCCGTTCGCGGTAACTATTACCATGCCACCGCCGGAGGAACCCTCGATTGTTTTTTTTGCCATTTCTTCCTGGATTTCAAGCATTTGTTTCTGAAGCTTTTGTGCCTGCTTCATCATGTCGCCGAAACCTTTCGCCATACTATTATTCCCCCCCAGTTTTTTTAATTTCACCATCAAATGTTTCAATAATCGTACCGATAATCGGTTCACGTTCTATGAGATCATCCAGTTCGTTATTCCTTTTTTTTTTGCCTTTTAACTGTTGTACCGAATGTTTCACCTGTATATCTGTTCCCAGGATTCTACCGATTATTTTCTCTATAACGTCAACTCCCGATTCAAGCGTTTTCAGATGGAAATCATCCTCGTTGTTCAAACGTATCGTCAGCACATCGTTTTCGAACGATTCCGGAACAGCCAATGAAAGCGATGGGCCTATATGCGGTTTCACCATGCCTACCCTTGCAACAATCTCGTTCCATGCCTTCGAAATTGATGTGATATCGGGCGATACAGTCAGGCGTTCGGCATCTTCAGCCGAAACAGCCGTATCCTCATGTACCGCTTCTTTCGTTTTCGGCGCTGCGGGAATCACAGGCGGTTCATTTCCGACTGCGGAAGGCACAACGCTCTTTTTTGCAGCCTCCGTGAGGCTTTTCCCGCCCATTCTTTCAAGCAACTCATTGAGTTGGACTGTCGTTTCCATGGTCGCCATACGGGTAAGGGCAACCTCAATCCGGAGCACCGGCATAACAGCATAGGAAAGCGATGTCTCAACATCAACGATAAAACCTATCATACGGATTATGTCATTCTGTTCAAACCATCCGGATTGTTCCCTGATCCTTGTTTTCATGTCCTCGGAAAGCATTACATGCTCCAGACCGCCATCAAACCGTGCATACAGAATATCCCTGAGGTGGCCGAGCAAACTTTCCACAAACTCTTTTAAGTCGCCTCCCTCATCGTAGTATGCGTTGAACAGTTCTACAGTGCCCCGCGTATCATTCCCATGACACCGCTCCATAATCCTAAAAAAAACGTCTCTCTCTGCAATACCGAGAACCTCGTTCACGTCAGAAACGGTGATCTGTGCGCCGCGCGAGGCCTTGAGCTGTTCAAGGATACTCTCCGCATCACGCATAGCCCCGGTAGCGCGCCGGGCGATAAGCATTATCGATGCCTCATCGATCCCGATGCCGTCCTTATCAGCTATCTTTTTCAGTTTGCCGGCAATGTCATGGACCGACAAACGGTGAAAATCATACCGCTGGCACCGTGAAAGAATGGTTGCCGGAATTTTGTGAGGCTCGGTGGTGGCAAAAACAAATATCACGTTCGGCGGCGGTTCCTCGAGTGTTTTCAAAAGCGCATTAAACGCCGGCGTAGACAGCATGTGCACTTCATCGATAATATACATCTTATATCTGCACCGGCTCGAATGATAGGCGACATTCGAAATCAAGTTCCTCACATCTTCCACTGAATTATTGGATGCGCCGTCGAGTTCCTGAATATCCATCGAGTTTCCGGTTTGAATATCGGTGCAGATCGAACAGTCATTGCAGGGTTCTTCCGAGGGACCGTGCTCGCAGTTGAGAGACTTTGCAAATATTCTCGCAACCGTGGTTTTCCCCACACCTCTCGGCCCGCTGAAAAGGTAAGCATGACCGACCTGATTACTCGCAATAGCACTTTGCAGCGTTTTGGTCACATGATTCTGGCCGATTACTTCCCGGAAAAACTGGGGACGCCATTTTCGTGCTGTTACAATGTAGGACATAGGAATCAGTAGTTTCAAAAGGTTAATTCAACAGGCAACGTATAGAGGCGGTAAAAAAGTCTTTTCACACCCCCTTGTATGAAATATATGACCGTTGAGCTGTCAAGAGCAAGACAAGCCGGCTTTCTCGTATGACAGATAATTGCCAGACATTTATCCAATAATCAGGCCGTGCACCCAATCCCGACTCAATACCCCAGAGATCCGCTGAGCACCGGACTCAAGCCAGGTTTTCCAGCGGCACACAGAACAGCATTTCCTACCGCTGCTATCTTCCGATCCTGACGGGGTTTGGAAACCGCCTGTTGCGCGGGTCCCGACTCTCAACATTCGATACTGAGTTTCAACTTTGGACTATAGAAGCCTCGATTGGGAATTAAACCCCGCTATAGCGGATTGCGGGTTACAGGGCACCGCTAACTCCCCGTCTAGCACGGCCTTAATTTCAATGATTGCGTTGAGCGGTATCGATCCGCCCACTTCAACCTTCCGGGGGATGCACCACACGATCTATTAAACTCACGTAAACCGTTGTCATTCAACGTAAAAATGCGTGATCACATAATCCACATCAGGGTAACAAGATGGTAAAATTTTACATAAATGTCAAGAAATAACATGAACGCTTTCGCAAACGGGGACAGAAGAAACAATTCCGTACATTGAAATTATTTCATGCGAATTCACATTTTTTTATCATTGTCAGTTTTGTTTATAACTCTGTATAGTATTTTAAGGAGTTCCCGGAACGTTGCAATCGAACCTTTCTTCTCATTTCAATAAATACCATCATGCCTGACCGTAAAATTTCACACCAACTTTTGCCGCGGTTTCATCGATGTACTTTTTAGCGATGTCATATTCTTCATAGGGAAGATGTTCGATCAAAAGCGTTCGCGGATACCGCAAACGGCTCAGTTCCACCAGATACAGTTCATAATCGAGCAAACCTTTCCCTGCGGCGACCTCGGTGATATACGCCGACATTTTGTTGGGAAGCACATAAGTATCTTTCGCGTGTGCGGCGATAATGTTTTCGCCTAACAACTCGAAACACTCCTGTATGAGCTCGGTTGTCCTGAAATAGTTCCCGAGGTAGATCATATTGATCGGGTCGAGCAGTACTTTGCACCGTGGATCGCCAACGTCTTCCATGAGTTGTTTATGTGCTTTCGGGTTGTTCATGGCGGTCATATTGACTGCCTCGATACCGAGTTCCACGTTCATACCGGAAGTAGCATCGAGTATTTCCTTTATCGATGCGACCCCGTCCTTCCATGTTTCCCATGTCCAATTATCGGGGTGAGGAGCAACCGCGCTTTCCGTACTCCGCGTTCCCAAGTGTGTGGTAACCATCGGGCATCCGACACGTTCTGCGGCTTCGCACTGCTCGATAACATGGCGAATGCTTTTCTTCCGCTCCTCGATATCCGGGTGGATATTGAAAACCACTGTATGAACATCGAAATACAGGACATCATACGTTTGAAGGGCATGTTTCAATTCGGTTATTTCCGATTCGGAGGCATCGAGCCAGGGATTCCGTTTCCCCAACGGGGTGTGGGAATTACCGGCGGTGAAACCGTAATCACGGACCCGTTGAACCATTTCGGTAATACTTATTTTTTCCGGATAGTCAAGCGTGCAATCACGCCGCCATGATCCCAGACGAATGGGTGTGGGGCCTGGTGTCAGATCGCGTTTGACATTCGGGTCCGGGCTCCAGGGTGTAAGAAACGGCGGATGCACCGGTTTCGATGCAGGGGATTCTGTTTCCTGCACGGGCTGAGAACAGCCGTTTGTGAACAGCATTCCAGCCGCCGCACTTCCTGTAGCGATGGCTGCCCGTCGAGACATTGATGGAGACGCCATGATAGACTCCTTTGCAAGTTTGGATGACATGAACGTGATCTCATTATGTTTAATAGATAATAGCCCTGCCGGACGATTCATACAAGCAGTTTATAAAGAAATAAAAAAAATTTTTCTTCTGAAATAGTACCGCAATAACGTCTCCTGTCGCCAATGAGAAACACGTATTCATTGCTCAAGGTAAAAAAAGCGGCGTTTTACCTGCGAAAAGCATCTCAATTGCTCAATTCGAAACAGTTCATGACAATTTTGCCGGAAACTACTGTGTCGTCCTGAGGCATATCTTCACGAGCATCAGCAAAACGGCGGTATCGGCTGAGTCTTTTTTTTTTAAAAAAGAGAGAAAAAAGAAAGCCGGTTCAAAAGAGCTTATTGATACAATTGATTATTTTAATATCTTAAAATATTGATTGAAATTGAAGAGAAAAAACTTATATTGAGTATGAATGAAGATTTGAATAGTTAAGAAAGTTTTAAATTAATAATTATAGATAAATAATCAAATTTGAAAGTAAGATAATATGGATTCACGCGAAAAAAATATAATCTATTTGGAATATCATCAACTAGTATTTGAAAATATGATATCTAAAATTGGATTAGATAACTTTTTTGAGCGAGTAAAAGAAAAAGGAAATAACATTTTAAAAAATTTTTTTTCTTTACTAAATCCACCATCAGTATATCCAACAGAACAATCAATTGATATTTTAATTTCTTTTAAAAAAATAATTGAAGAAAATCTTAAGGAAATAATATCTAAGCATAACATTTATTACTGGATACATTTATATAGAAGAATAGGAATTCCAAGTATAGATTATTTTGATAAATACTATTTATCTGACCTTATAACGATTCGTGAAATGATGGAAGCAACTTTTTTGAAATATGGATTATATGATTCAAAATCGTATAGTAATGACATAATAAAAGGTAATAATATTGATAAAAAAGAAGTTATGAGTGGAGAATATGTAAATATTTTAAAAATATTAGATCAGCCTTATGAAGAAACTGCTAACGGGATTTTTATTAAAAAATTTAGTATTGATGATTATATCGAAATTTTTTCAATTGAATGGTTGATCAATATATATGTTTCAATTACAGGTAGTATTAGACGTCTATATAAAAAAGGATTATTAATAGTAGATGAAAATTTAAATTATCATGTTGAAAATGATGAAGAAACTGAAAAGTTGATAGAATCATATGATGAAAGGAATGAGCAATATTCATTATTTATTACAAAATGTGGAATTCCAGTTGATCAAATGAACGTTGGAAAGAATTTATTTTTAATTCCAATATTCAATATAAATAAATTAAAAAATAAAGATATACCCTTCTTCAAGTTGTGGAATGTAGGACATGATAATATTGAAAATGAGGATTATTGCCCGAAATATTTTTGGATTCCGTTTAATTTAAATGATTTTTACCAAAAACATTTGTTTATTAAAGAACCATTTAAAAAAGAACATGGTTTTTCTCTGGAATGTTTTATAAACTGCATATATGCTATATTTTTACATATTCATTATATGCTAAGTAATTTTATAAATGAAACATATAAAATTAGTTATATTAGTCAACTACATGAAAGAGCATACTGTTATTTTGGGAAATATAATGATTTTATTGATCTTTTTCATGATATTATTGTAAACAATAAACTTGTATTTAATATTAGAAAAACAAGAAGGAATACAATAAAATTTATTAATGAATTTACATATGATGAATCAAAAACAAATAGAATTGATTTAACAACTAGAAATCCACGATTTTTATTTTTTAAATTTGATAATGACGACTTCTTTATTGATTTTTCAGCTTTAGGTAATATTCTATACTCATCAATGTTTATTTATCAAGCTGAAGTATCTAAAAAAGGGGAAGTCTTTGAAAATTATTTCAATAAAAAATTAAAGGATGAAGGATTTGAATTTTGGAGCAAAGGTCAATTTATTGGAATAGATAAAACAAAAAAAGAAATCGATAATTCATTTGTATGCGGGAATATTCTATTTATTTGTGAGTTAAAATGCATAAATATGTCTTATGCATACCAAAGAGGCGAAATAAATGCTTTGAACTTTCGAAAAGAAAAACTATCAAATGCAATTGAAGAGGTTGACGAAAGAGCAAATTGGTTGGCATCCAGACCTATTGGTAAAAACTATAAAATACCAAATAATATATATGCAATAATACCAATTGTCATATCTCCTTTTGTTGAATATATTTGGACAAAAAATGATTATTTATGGCTTACTAAAAAAATTCCTAGGATTTGTACTATTAATGAATTGATTTTCTTAAAAGACAAAGAAGTGTTGAAGGAAATAATTAATAAAAGCTATGTTAAATATATAAATTAAACTAATTATCCAAAATCAATTGCTATGAATATAATAAAAAAATTTGGATTAAATGTGTTGAAATAATAACATATCACAACTCAAACTCAGCACTTCGCTGCTGATTCTTTCTTCATTGATTTTCATTATTAATTAAACCATCCCCTCGTCTTAAGCGATATCTTAACCACCATCAGCATAACCGGCACCTCGATGAGTACACCGACAACTGTTGCCAGGGCGGCTCCCGATGAAAGCCCGAACAGCATCGTGGACGTTGCGATGGCGACCTCGAAATGATTGGAAGCTCCTATCATAGCGGCAGGAGCGGCATCTAGCCCCTGATTTTTCATTAAATTTTATTCTTAATTAAACCACTGTTTCGTCCTGAGGCAAATCTTCACCAGCATCAGCATGCGTATTCTGATAACATCCGGCACCTGATTCTGAAATCTTCCGGCACCTGATTCTGAAATCTTCCGGCACCTGATTCTGTTTATAGTTCACTTTTCTTATTCGGCATACTTTTTCAGCATATATCTGATCTTGCGCTCTGAAATACCGAGTGATCGAGCGGCTGCACTCTTGTTACCTCCGGTTTCACGTAGAGCTTTCCGGAGTGAGTCTCTTTCCAATTCTTCTACCGTTTCCTTAAGGCTCAGATTTCCCCCGGGTTTTTCTTCACCAGTGCATGTCCTCAACGGCATATCACGTATGGTAACAATATCTCCACGCGAGAGAACAACAGCCTGTTCAATGATATTACCGAGCTCACGGACATTACCGGGGAAAGGATACTTGATCAGGCAATCGAGAGCTTCCGGTGTTAAGGAATATATCTTCTTCGCGTGATTTTTTGCATATAGTTTTATGAAATATTCCACGAGGACTGGAATATCGGACTTACGTTCACGTAACGGGGGTAATTCAATACCAACGACATTTAAACGGTAAAAGAGGTCCCGCCGGAATGCCCCTTTTTCCATCTCATCTCCGAGATTACGATTTGTTGCTGTAATAATGCGGACATCGACACGAATAGTTTCATTTCCGCCAACCCGCTCGAAAGATCGTTCCTGAAGAACACGAAGCAACTTGACCTGAACTTGAAGAGGTACTTCGCCTATCTCATCCAAGAATAAAGTGCCCCCTTCAGCCTGCTCGAATCTCCCAATACGGAGGCGGTCGGCTCCTGTGAAGGCTCCTTTTTCATGGCCGAACAACTCGCTTTCGATGAGGTTTTCTGGTACTGCGGAACAGTTCACAGTAACGAAAGGCTCCTCCTTACGGTCGCTGAGTTTGTGTATCGCCCGTGCCACCAGCTCCTTACCGGTACCGCTTTCGCCGGTTATAAGCACTGTAGCATAGCTTTCGGCAGCGCGTGTAACCCTGTTCATTACTCCTTCCATCGCTTCAGATATATATACGAGGCCTTTAATATCCGGAGCCTTGCGAACTTGCTCTTTAAGCCATTTGTTTTCACGTACCAGCTGCTGTTTTTCGAGTACCCGGTAGAGGTTTAATTCCAACTCTTCCAGGTTAATCGGCTTAGTTAAATAATCCTCTACACCTTTTTTCATGGCCTGTACAGCGTCATCTACACTGCCAAAGGCTGTCATAATTAAAACCGAGATATTTGGATGTTCCTCTCTTACCTTTGCCGCGAGTTCAATCCCGCTCATTTCCGGCATTTTCTGGTCGGTTATCATTATGTCTACCGTACTGGCATTGATAATGTCAAGAGCCATTGAACCGGATGATGCCAGCTGTACATTATATCCTTTCTTTTCCAGATATCCGCCGAGCATTTCACGTTGGATATCCTCGTCATCCACAATAAGGATATTAGCTTTCATTTTCTATCTCCGTTATCAGGTACGTATATGCTAAACACAGCGCCTCCGTTTTTAGTGTTTTCAGCAGTTATTTTGCCTCCATGGGCAGTTATGATCCTATGCACCTCACTAAGACCCAATCCATTACCTGTTTCCTTTGTCGTAAAATATGGATCGAAAATCTGAGAAACTATATCCTTGGGAATACCATCACCTGTATCCATGACATGCATTAAAATGGCACCTTTCTTTTTTTCCGCTTTTATTGTTACAACTCCATTTTTATTGCACGCCTCAAGAGCATTTAGAACAATATTAAGAAGTGCCTGTTTCATCTGATCTGTATCACATTTACATGTTAAACCAGGTTCAATCTCTGTGCTAAAAGTAATTTCGGCTGTTCTGGCTTTTTCCCCAACAATATTTAAAACTTCTTTTATAATTTCTTCTGCATTGACTTCCGTTAATTTCAGCTTCGGCGGCCGGGCATATTTGAGGAACTGTTCAATAATATAACTTATCCGGGATATTTCTTTTTTCACGGTTGACAGATAATCCCTATATACTTCCCTATCCTTTACAGTAGTGAACTCAGTTTTAAGCCGCTGTACGATAATGTTTATGGAGTTCAGTGGATTTCGAATTTCATGTGCCATTCCTGCCGCGAGGCGCCCCATGGAAGTAAGGCGTTCCGAACGTCGCGTATCTTCTTCCATCAGGCGCACTTCCCGGAGAATCCGGTCATGTTCCACACTTAGGATCATATAGTTCTGCCTGAGTATGACATAAATAAGTACAAAAGCTCCTGAAACCATCGCGAAAATAAAGATTATCACAAACTGTCTGACAGCACGATGTTTGATGTTGTCGATCTCGGCAGTGGATAGGCCGATGCGCAGTAGACCGAGATCGACATCGTCAACAATAAGCGAGTGCGCAACCTCAAAAATATTTTCACCATCGATGCGAATAATTCGCGATCCATATTCACCTTTAACAGCATTGACAAGAAAAGGGT
>AQSL01000112.1 GCA_000403035.1 Candidatus Latescibacter anaerobius SCGC AAA252-E07
CAAAACTTGCAAATTATTTACACAAAAAGGGTCGAAAAGCTATAGTTTCAAGTGTTGATGTTCATAGACCTGCTGCAATTGAGCAATTAAAAATACTGGCAGATACTCATAATATTACATTTTTTGGATCTGATAATACTCGCGATCCTCAAAAAATTGCACGGGAAGCTTTGAATGAATTTCGTAATAATGATTACGATGTTCTCATAATGGATACAGCCGGTCGTCTTCACATTGATGTTGAGATGATGAGCGAGCTCTCTTCCATCAAAGAAATTTTGAAACCCCATCATGTCTTGTTTGTTGCCGATGGAATGACAGGACAGGATGCTGTGAATGCTGTTCAGGGTTTTATGAATTACGTTGAATTTGATGGTGTAATTCTCACAAAGATGGATGGTGATGCCCGTGGCGGAGCTGCACTTTCCATACGAGAGGTAACCGGCAAACCAATTATTTTTGTAGGAAACGGGGAACGCATTGAGGCGTTCGATCAATTTTACCCTGACAGATTTGCTTCGCGTATACTTGGCATGGGTGATATTGTTTCGCTTGTTGAAAAAGCACAGGATGTTGTTGACGAAAAGAAAGCAAAAATACTACAGGAAAAAATGCTTTCGGCGAGTTTAACACTCGAAGATTTTCTCGAACAACTCAGGCAGATTAAGAAGATGGGTCCGCTTGACCAGATTATGGGTATGATACCCGGAATTGGTAAAGCTATGAAGAATTTTAATTTTCAGGATGATACAAGTTTAAAGCATATTGAAGCAATTATCTGCTCTATGACAAAAAGTGAACGCTTAAGACCTCATATTATTGATGGTTCACGCAGAAAACGAATTTCACAAGGTTCCGGAACCTCGCTTCAGGAAGTAAATAATGTTCTGAAACAATTTCATGCCATGCAGAAAATGATGAAAAAAATGTCAAGAATGAATGGACCGATGAAACTGTTTCAGGGTATGAAAATTCCAATTTAATCAATGTATAATTAATAAGGAGAAAAACGTTTGGCAGTTAAATTGAGAATGCGTAGAATGGGTTCAAGAAAACGCCCGTTTTATAGAATTGTTGCCGCAGACAGTCGTTTCCAGAGAGATGGTAGATTTCTTGAGATTCTTGGATACTATGATCCGAAACAGAAACCATTCAAGTTTCAGATAGATCGTGAAAAAGTCAAAGATTGGCTTCAAAAAGGTGCGCAGATGTCTGGTACGGTCGAAAGTCTTCTTCGAAAAGAGGGTATATTCCGAGAAGTTAATGAGACAAAAATTCGACAAGATGATGCTTCCCCGTCAAACAAGAAAGAAGATCAGATTATAAAATCTGAAGAAGAGAAGCCGGTTGAAGGAGAAGTTGAACAGGACGTCCAATAGTGAATTATTTAGAGTTCAGCACGATGGGCTTATTGCAATTGGACGTGTGATTAAGGCTCAAGGGCTTCGAGGTGAAGTGAAGGTTGAGCAGCTTTCAAATGTTAAGGATCGTTTTGAGTTACTCGATGAAGTCACTCTGGAATTAAAGAATGGTAAATGCATTCACTATGATGTTGAATATACAAAAATAAGAGGTGTTTTTGTTATTCTTAAGCTGAACGGTATAGATACACGTGATGATGCGGAAATACTGAGAAGTGCTTATGTTAACGTATCACTCGAAAACCTTGCTCCTCTTGAACACAACAGTTATTACGCTTTCGATCTGGTAGGTGCAGAAGTTTTTGACCTCACAAATAAAAAAGTTGGTTTTGTTAAAAGAGTTGAATACTATCCTGCAAATGATGTGATAGTAATTGAAAAAGAAGATGAAGATATAATGATTCCTGCTATCAGTGAATATATAGTTAAGGTCAATATAAAAGCAAAGAAATTAACCGTTAACCTTCCTGAGGGTTTGCCGACATACCCGCATGGTGTATGAGTAAAATGAACATGGTAACAATTCATGTTTTAACTATTTTCCCGGGAATATTTGAAAGTTTTATGAAATTCGGGATTTTGAGACGTGCATTCGAAAAGGGGTTATTGAAGGTTAATCTTATTAATATCAGGGATTCGGCTATTAACCGTCACGGTACTGTAGATGACACACCGTATGGCGGCGGGGCCGGTATGATCATGAAACCTGATATTCTGGCAATAAGTTTAAAATCGGCTTTTAAGGACTGTGCAAAAAAACGACCGGAAGTTATTTTAATGACTCCACAGGGGAAACAGTTCGATCAGTTTCAGGCAAACAAGTTAAGTATTTCGGATGAATTTATCCTGGTTTGTGGCCGTTATCGGGGAGTTGATGAGCGTTTCAGGCAATTATATGTTACAGATGAACTGAGCATCGGAGATTATGTCCTTTCGGGTGGAGAAACCGCAGCAATGGTCGTTATTGATGCTGTAGCCAGGTTGATTCCCGGTGTTTTAAACGACTTTGAAAGCGGCCTTGAGGATTCTTTTCAGGAAAATTATTTAGATTGCCCCTGGTATACAAAGCCTGATATATTTGATGGAATGAAAGTGCCCGATGTATTATTAAGCGGTGATCACGCAAAAATAAAAAAATGGCGCCACGAACAATCGTTGAAACGGACAGTTACACGTCGTCCGGATTTAATGAAAGCGCAGGAATGTAAAAATAAGTAGTAAATATATATGTGAGGTTTATTATGGCAACACTTGAAACACTAACAAAAATCCAGATTAAGGATAATATTCCCGACTTTAGCCCCGGCGATAATGTTGATATTCACGTTCGTGTAATTGAGGGTGATAAGGAAAGAATACAGGTTTTTACCGGTACAGTAATTCAAAGGCGTGGCAGCGGGAATTCGGAAACATTTACCGTTCGTAAGATATCTGCCGGTATCGGTGTGGAACGAATTTTTCCCCTCAACTCACCAATGATAGCAAAGATAAAGAAGAATTACTCCGCGAAAATTCGCCGTGCGAAAATATTTTATCTGAGAAAACTTCGCGGAAAAGCTTCAAGACTCAAGCGGGAATACAGTTAAATACATTTTTTCAAGTGTAAATAATTATTTATTGCTCCTATATTTGAGTGAGTTCCCGGCGTTGAGCTTTTTTATCTTTTAACAATACCGTTTTTATCTAATAGCAGGTTATTACCTGCTGAATACAAAATGTCGCTTACAACATGTCAATTGTTTTCACGACATTTTTCGATATACCTTTCGTATTTGATTTATTGAAGATTTTTGTGAAGTTTAGATGGTGTTTATTTTGAAAAATACTTAACTATTATAACAATCGTCTTAAGTATTTTATACCCGCCGTTTTTTTTTGATATCTGAATTATTTATATATATACATTAAATCATATGGAGATTAGATGGCCGGAACATTTGTTGGAGGTGTTCATCCCCCTGATGCAAAAGTATTAAGCAAAAAACTCGCCATTGAACCGATGCTTCTTCCTCAGGAGGTAGTTCTTCCCGTTACACAGCATATCGGTGCTCCAGCTAAGGTTATAGTTGAGAAGGGTCAGACTGTCAAAAAAGGACAGGTAGTTGCTGAGGCTGGCGGTTTTGTCTCTATCCCCATCCATGCATCAATTTCCGGAACGGTGAAAGCGGTTGAACCAAGGATTACTCCTTTAGGAATGAAAGCCATCAGCGTGATAATTGAAAGTGATGGTGAGGACAAATGGGCAGAAGGCCTTAATGTGAAGAGAGATATTTCCTCAATATCTCTCGAAGATAAACGTACTATTATACATGATGCAGGGATAGTTGGGATGGGAGGTGCTGCTTTTCCGACACATGTCAAATTATCTCCTCCGGCTGACAAACCGATTGATACAGTGATTCTAAATGGTGTGGAATGCGAGCCTTATGTTACCTGTGATTATCGTCTTATGCTTGAACGAACTCAGGATATTATCGAGGGCCTTAAAATCATTATGGAGATACTCAAGTGTGATAAGGGCATTATCGCTATTGAGGGTAATAAACCCGATGCTATAAAAATTATGCGTGATTCGGTCAGGGACATTGAAGGTATAAGTGTTGCGGAACTCAAGGTAAAGTATCCTCAGGGCGGCGAAAAACAGCTTATTTATGCTGTTACAAAGCGGAAAGTTCCTGCGGGCGGACTTCCCATGGATATCGGTTGTGTGGTCCAGAATGTCGGCACTTCCGCTGCGATTTATGAAGCTGTTGCATACAACAAACCTCTTATTGAACGTGCAGTAACAATTACCGGAAAAGGCGTAGTAAAACCCTCAAATGTTCTGGCGAGAATTGGCGATTCGTTTGCAAACCTTATTGAATACTCAGGGGGATATACCAAGAAAGCAGATAAGCTTCTTATGGGTGGTCCGATGATGGGGATAGCTCAGTTTACCGATGATATTCCGGTTATAAAAGGCACATCAAATCTTCTCGTAATGGAAGAAGATGAAACGGAAACAGGTGAACAGCAGCCGTGTATATCGTGCGGCCGATGTGTCGATGTATGCCCCATGAATCTTTTGCCTTCAACAATAAGCACGCTTGTCGAATATGAGCGATGGGAAGATGTAAGGAAGTACGGTGCTATGGATTGTATAGAATGCGGTTCATGTTCATATATCTGTCCGGTTAAAAGGCGACTTGTAGAATATATTAAATTCGGGAAAGCAAACCTGACAGCGTTACAGGCTCAAGAACGTGCAGAAAAACGTTCTGATGCGGAAAAAACCAAATAATATAACAGTTCCAGGGAGTCCTTTACAGTATGGCAAGAATGTTTAAAGTCAGTTCTTCACCACATATAAGGGATAAAACCGATGTACCAATTATAATGTATTCGGTTGTCGCCGCACTTTTACCTGCGCTGATTGGAGCTGTTTACTTCTTTGGATTAAAAGCTCTCTGGATAATTATACTGTGTGTTGTAACTTCCGTTGCGACCGAAGGAATTATTGAAAAACTTTCCGGTAAATCCCTTACCATAAGGGATGGGAGTGCAATAGTAACGGGAATTCTGCTTGCTTTTAACCTGCCGGAGGGCGTTTCCTGGTGGATTCCTGTAATCGGCAGTATTTTTGCGGTCGCCGTTGGAAAAATGACATTTGGCGGACTCGGTTATAATCCCATGAATCCGGCTCTTATCGGAAGAGTATTTTTACTGTTCAGTTGGCCGGTCGAAATGACCGCTACATGGACTTCTCCTGATGGTTTTTCGGGCGTAGATGCTCAGACCGTTGCTACTCCGCTGGCAATTTTAAAGGAAAATACTGCAATACTTGCAAATAAAGCTGCTTATTCCATTGAAGTGGTTAATGAGGCTACTTATAAAATTGGTGAACTGAGCGATTCTTACTATGAACTTTTCCTTGGCAGGGTTCCCGGTTGTATAGGAGAAACTTCGGTTTTGCTTTTACTTATAGGCGCCGCTTTCCTTATGTATAAGAGATATGTGGGCTGGAGAATACCCTTTTCATTTATTGGAACAGTAGCATTATTGACCTGGATTTTTGGCGGTTATGAGGGGTTTTTCACTGGTCCCTGGCTTTTCCATGTCTTATCGGGCGGACTTATAATCGGGGCGTTTTTCATGGCTACCGACATGGTTACGAGTCCGATCACCCCAAACGGGCGTTTACTATTCGGTGTCGGTTGCGGTATTATAACTACAATTATAAGGCTTTGGGGCGGATTCCCCGAGGGTGTGAGTTTTTCAATACTTCTCATGAATCTTGCAGTTCCGCTCATTGATCGCGCTATGAGACCGAAAGTATTCGGGAAGGTTACCTAGAGTGCTTGATTGTATCAAAATTGGTTGCGTGCTTATGGCTTATGCGCTTGTTGCCAGCGTTGCTCTTGCCTTTGTAAATAGTAAAACGTTGCCGCTGATAGAAAAAAATAAAACTGCTGCTGAAAAGAGCGCACGTATGGAAGTTCTGCCGGATATGGCCGGAGATTATGAGTTAAAGGATGCCGGAAGCGCTTTTCCCTACTGGATTGGATACAGGGATAAGGATAAATCCGAAATCGGTGGTTATATCTTTATTACAAGCGGTACGGGATATTCTTCGACTATCGAGTCTATGGTCGGCGTAGATGTTAACGGCATTATCACGGGAGTACAGGTAATCTTTCAACAGGAAACACCCGGACTTGGCGCACGGGCTGAAGAAATCAACTATGGAGAGAATGAACCTTGGTTTACGAGGCAGTTTAAGGGGAAATCTTTACAAGATAAAGTTCGTGTCGTACATGACGGTGGAGTCATAGATTCTATAACCGGAGCTACCATAACATCCCGTACAATAACTGATTCCATACATGAGGGTATGGCAAATCTTAATCAGATTGTGAGCGATCCGGCATGAATATAGTCAGAGAATTTACTAAGGGTATTTATAAAGAAAATCCCGTATTCAGACTTGTCCTCGGTCTTTGTCCCACTCTTGCCGTAACATCTTCTGTGGAGAATGGTGTTGGAATGGGAATTGCCGCAACAGCAGTACTGGTGAGTTCAAATTTATTTATATCTATCGTTCGACGGTGGGTGCCGAAAAAAATCCGCATACCCATTTTTATCGTTGTTATTGCAACATTTGTTACCATAGTTGAAATGTTGATGCAGGCATACTATCCTGCGTTATATAAATCGCTTGGTATATTTGTTCCGCTGATTGTTGTTAACTGTATTATTCTGGGGAGAGCCGAGGCTTTTGCATCTCGACACAATGTAATTCTATCGGTTGTAGATGGCATCGGGATGGGCATCGGTTTTACTCTCAGTTTAATATTAATTTCAACGATCAGGGAAATTCTGGGCAAAGGCACCTTGTATGGTATGCCGTTTTTGCCCGCTTCATTCAAGCCGGTGGTTGTTATGATACTTCCCCCGGGAGCTTTTATTACTCTCGGGTATCTGCTCGGTGTCTTTAACTGGCTGGATATACGTAAGAAAAATAAACCGGAGAGTTCCTAAATGGATGTTGGACATTATTTTGCAATAATTATCGGTGCGATCTTTGTTAATAATTTTGTGCTGACAAAATTTCTCGGTATATGTCCGTATATCGGTGTATCCAAAAGAACTGATTCAGCGATAGGTATGGGTTTCGCGGTTACATTTGTGATGTCGATTGCCTCTGCGATTACATGGGTTGTTTATACGTACCTGCTCAATCCCGAAACGAATGTTCTGGGAGGTACGGATCTCAAATTTTTAAAAACACTTGCATTTATTATTGTTATTGCTTCACTTGTACAGTTTGTTGAAATGGTGATACAGAAAACATCACCCGTGTTATACAATGCGCTCGGAATTTATCTTCCCCTTATAACAACCAACTGTGCGGTAATGGGTGTAGCCGTTTTAAACATAGATGAACAATTCGGTTTTATGGAGAGTCTGGTACGAGGTTTTTCAGCGGGTATTGGTTTTACCCTTGCGCTGCTTCTTATGTCGGGACTTCGGGAAAAGTTTGAAATGAGTAATATACCCAAACCTCTGAGGGGAGTGCCGATTGCATTTATCATGGCGAGTTTGATGTCGCTTGCTTTTATGGGATTCAGCGGCCTTGCCCTCAAGTAGGAGTTACGTTATTTTATGAACCCTGTTATTTTATATACGCTGATCAGTCTCGGTGGGATCGGGTTTATTCTTGGCGCACTGCTTGCATTTGCTTCAAAAAAGTTTTCGGTGGAAATAGATCCGAAAGTCGAGCAGGTGCTTGATATTCTTCCCGGTGTGAACTGCGGCGGTTGCGGTTATGCCGGATGTGCTGTTTATGCAGAATCGGTTGTTACGCAAGGTGTTACGCCTACTCTCTGTGCTCCGGGCGGCGCTGAAGTTGTGCAAAAATTATCCAAAATCCTCGGATTGGAAGTAACTCCCACGGTACGGAAAGTGGCATATCTTCATTGTGCCGGTTCGAAGGACAAGTCTAAGGATAAATACAGATATGATGGTGTCGAGAACTGCAGAATTGCTGTTTTGCTCGGAGGCGGACATAAGGCATGTGATTATGGCTGTCTTGGATTCGGAGATTGTGTCTTGGTATGTAAATTCGATGCATTACACATGGATGATGATGGTTTGCCGGTAGTCGACAGGGAAAAATGCACGGCGTGCGGCGCATGTGTTAAGATTTGTCCAAAAAACATTTTCACACTGCAGCCGAAAACAACGAGTATTTATCTCGCCTGTTCTTCTCATGAGAGAGGGAAAACTGTCAAAGAGGTATGTTCTGTCGGGTGTATCGGATGTGGTATCTGTGTAAAAGTTACCGAGGATGATGCCATAGAAATGAAAGATAATCTGCCTTCGATACAGTATGATGATTCTCCGAACCTTATTCTTGCAAAATATAAATGCCCGACAAACTCATATATTGATTTGGCTCCAAAGAGACCCCATATGAATATAAATACGAAATGCAAGGGTCATGGAAAATGTGTTGAAGTTTGCCCTGTAAAAGATTGTATAGCAGGCGAACCGGGGAAACAGCACTATATTGATCCGAAAAAGTGTATCGGTTGCGGTTTTTGTCTTGGGGTATGTCCTGAAAAAGCAATTCATGTAGTAGGTGCCATGGGTTATGTCGGGATGGATATGGCTCGGTGAAATGCACGAAGACGGTATTCCCGCTTGAAGCCGATGTTATGGTACTGATAAATAATGGCTTTCAATGAGGGATTTGTTATGGATGATATTGATTATCCCTATTATGGAATGGAAGATGGCGAAACCTATCCATCTGAAAAAGAAAGTACGAAAAACGATACATCATCAAGCGAATCAGAATCTGAAAATGAAACGCTCACTCTTTCAGCATTAGCTGTATTCGATTCCCGTCGTCTATCAGAAATTGATCTTGACCATTATGATTTTCCGGATCGGTTACAATCGACTTCCCCAACAAAAGTCGGCAGTTACAACCTTCCCGCGATAGCTTTTTTTAATGACAGTAGAAGAGTATCTATTCATCCCCTCGGTGTTATTGAAATGCCGCCCGGAGTGTCAAACTCTTTCTGGGCAGGAATGGATGCGGATGGTCTTTTCCCGAAAACCCGTGTATCGAAAATAAAAGCGGAAGAAGAAACCGCCCGTATTGAACATGAGAAAAAGGTTCTTGCCAAAAGCGTCGGAAAAACAAGCGCAGGTGGTGCTGGCGGCGATAAAACGACTGAAGCTGTTGAGGAGTCCCATGATCCTTCTGAAATGCCGTTTCTTGACCACCTCGAAGAATTTCGCTGGGCTCTGCTGAAATCAATTTTTGCTTTAGTAATAGCTATTATTGCATCCTGGTTTTTTTCAAACGAGTTTTATTCCACAATTACGAGGCTTGCAGAAAATGCAGAGCTCACTTTGATATCAACCAAGTTAATGGAAGGAATAATGTTAAAGCTCCAGATGGCGCTTGTCATGGGAATCGTTATCGCTCTACCGTTTGTTTTTTATTTTTTATGGGGATTTATTTCTCCCGGATTATATCGTAATGAAAAAAAATGGATTTTACCATTTGTATTCATTTCTTCAATTTTCTTTTTTATTGGCGCCTCGATTGCATATTTTTTGATAATCCCATTTATTCTGCCATTTATAAAGGCATTTTTACCTCCTGATATAGAGCAATTAATTACAATTGGTGATTTCATCGCAAAGATGCTAAAATTCACGTTATTATTCGGTATAATTTTTGAGCTGCCTTTGCTGGCATATATTCTCGCGAAGATTGGTATTTTAAAACATACATGGATGGTTCGTTACAGAAAATATGCGATTGTTTCCATTTTCATAATGGGAGCGATTTTAACACCCCCTGATCCGATCAGCCAAATTATGATGGCAGCGCCTCTGATAATTCTTTATGAAATAAGTATTCTTGTCGCACGTTTTGCCGGAAGAAAAACAATTTTATAATAATTACTTATACCAAGTTTTATACTTTGTTTATGTAAAGAAACGCAGAAGTTCTTAATAACCTACCCTCCAAAACAAATCTCATGATAGATACTTTATTACATAGAAAAAAAATAACAAATAGTTGAAAGAAAAGGGGACATCAGGGAATAAACCACCGATGGACATAGATTATAACTATATATCACAATAAAACAATTCCTATGATACTGAAACATATTCACTGTAAATTTTGAATTGTAAATATTGAACCTGAAAAAAGGGAAAACGGGATGTTGGCTTTCATTCTTAATTCTTGACATAAGTAGTATAAATTAATATATTTTCAAATTACATTAAAATTTGAAATAACTCAATTATTACTGAAGATGACATCAATATTTTAGGTTAAATAGAAAACGGGTAGTNGCATAACAAATTTTCACCTCCCACGGTCAAGTCTCCTTATGATGGTCAGCGCTTTTGCCGGGAGGGAAAAAATTTTATACGCTTACAGTGAAGCAATCAGAGAAGGGTACCGTTTTTATTCATATGGAGACGCCATGCTCATAATCGGAGATATACATTGAAAGCATCCGGAATCATAGTCGCCGGCGGCACTGGCAAGCGTATGGGAACCGAGACTCCCAAGCAGCTTCTCAAGCTCGATGGTGTCACAATAATTGAGCGAACACTCATGCCATTTATTCACTGCCCGGATATCAAGGGAATTGTTATTGTTGCGGTGGAAGATAGTATTGAGCATATTAAAAAGATTATTCAAAGAATTTCAAAGGGTGGTAAATCTTTTAAAATTGTTACCGGAGGGACTGAACGTCAGGATTCAGTATGGAACGGTTTAAAGGCTGTACCTGAAGATACGGATATTGTGGTTATCCATGATGCGGTCAGGCCGTTTATTACCAGCACACTGATAAGCGACTGTATCCAATACGCTCTGAATAACGGAGCAGTAACTACGATGAGACCTATCAGGGAAACGGTAAAAGAAGTAACAGATACTGTGGTTATAAAAACCCTTGACAGATCAAAGCTATGGATTACTCAAACACCGCAGGCATTTAAAAAAGAACTGATTCTTGAAGCCCATAGAAATGCCCGCAGAGAACATTTTTATGGCACCGATGACTGCATGTTTGTTGAACGTCTCGGGTATCCAGTTCACAAAATAGAAGGAACTGATTTGAATATAAAAATTACAACCCCATATGATTTAAAAATCGCCGGTATAATTCTGTCAATGTTTGAAAAAACGGAGGATTAATGCTCAGGATCGGACACGGGTATGATGCGCATAAACTCGTTAAAGGAAGAAAACTGATTTTAGGCGGGGTTGAAATTCCCTGGGATTCAGGACTGTTGGGTCATTCGGATGCAGATGTGCTTGCTCATGCTATCGGGCATGCCCTTCTCGGAGCCATGGGACTCGGTGATCTCGGGGAAAATTTCCCTGATAACGACCCTGCATTGAAAGACATTAGTTCCATGGAGCTTTTACGACGTATAACACAAATGATACACGATAGAAACGGTGTAATTCAATCCATAGACTCAACGATCGTTGCCCAAGATCCAAAACTTTCACCGTATAAAAACCGTATGGCAGCAACTATTGCCGATGCACTTGGAATTTCAAGTGATTTCGTATCGGTTAAAGCAACAACTACGGAATATATGGGCTTTACCGGCCGCAAAGAAGGTATCGAAGCCCATGCTGTCTGTATAATCGAGGTAATTTCCTGATGAAAATTGCAGTTTTCATGGGCGGTTCTTCCGAAGAACGTGAGGTATCCTTACACAGTGGCAATGCCGTTTTCGAAGGATTAAAGAAGAACCATGAAGTAACCCTGTTCGATGTTGAATGGAAAGGCAAAGACACCCTTTTCACGGCTATCAAAGAAATTAAAAATGTCGGAATGGATATAGTTTTTTCGGTTCTTCATGGCGGGCTCGGTGAAAACGGCGGTATACAGAGCATCCTCGAAGCAGCAGGGATAGAGTACACCGGTTCCGGTATTACCGCCAGTGCAATTGCAATGAACAAGGATATTACCAAGACGTTGTTCGTACATCACGACATTCCGACAGCAGCATGGTTTACAGGGACTTGTGACAGCATTGACAGCTTGCGTATCGAATCCGAAATCGGTCTCCCGTGCGTTATAAAACCTGTTGACCAGGGCTCTACCCTCGGGCTGTCCGTAGTAAAAGCTCCCCGGGAGACAGATGCTGCGATTGTAAAAGCATCGGTTTATAGTAACACAATAATAGTGGAAAAATATATTTCAGGGAAAGAATTATCTGTTCCGATTCTCGGCGACAGGGCGCTCCCGGTTATCGAGATACAACCTTCACATGAAATTTATGATTATGAATGCAAATATAAACCTGGTATGACCGACTATTGTATTCCGGCTCCCATACCCGATTCATTAACATCGGAGATCAGTTCATTGGCGCTCAAAGCATTCAAAGTTCTCGGATTGAGAGACATTGCACGCATCGATTTCAGACTGGATGAACAGAACCGTCCTCTCTGCTTTGAAGCAAATACTCTACCAGGCATGACTGAAACGAGTCTCGTTCCAAAATCGGCTGCGAAAGCCGGTATAGATTTCCCCGAACTGGTTTCAACAATTGCACAATTGGCCTATCAAAGGAAAGGCAAAAAATAAGAATGGCAATTAAAGTCTATAACACGTTTAATAGAAAAAAGGAAAATTTTATTCCTATAAACGGCAACCATGTTAATTTTTATTCATGCGGCCCGACTGTATACGACTACTTTCACATCGGCAATGCACGACCACTTATCATATTCGATGTTTTCAGGCGATATCTCGAGTATCGTGGGTACAATGTCAATTATATCGTCAATATCACCGATATAGATGACAAGATAATCAACCGCGCTATAAAGGAAAATGTTGATTATAAAGCCATCTCCCGTAAATATTCCGATGCATTCTTCGAGGGAATGAAGAAACTCGGTGTCAGGCTGGCGACAGTTCATCCATTCGCCACCGATAATATTGACAATATGCTTGATCTTATTGGTAGACTTTTAAAGAAAGGTCATGCATATGAGGTTGATGGAGATGTGTATTTCGATATTTCGTCATTCCCCGGTTACGGCAAGCTTTCGGGAAGAGACATAGAACAAATGCAAGCCGGTGCACGTGTCGATGTTGACGATCGCAAGAAAAACCCGCTTGACTTTGCGCTCTGGAAAGCATCCAAACCGGATGAACCATCCTGGGACAGCCCCTGGGGACCCGGCCGTCCCGGCTGGCACATCGAATGCTCTGTTATGGCCATGCGGTATGCCGGTGATACTCTCGATATTCATGCTGGCGGACAGGACCTCATTTTCCCGCATCATGAAAACGAAATTGCTCAGTCCGAAGCGGCTACCGGTAAACCATTTGTCAAATACTGGCTTCACAACGGGTTCCTGGACATCGAAGGCGAGAAGATGTCAAAATCTCTCGGAAATATTCTGACCGTGAAAAATATACTTGAAAAATACAACCCGATGGCAATACGTGTGTTTTTTCTCCTCAAACATTATCGATCTCCCATTGATTTCTCGGAAGAACTCATACAAGAGGCGCAGGCAGCCTTTAACCGTTTAAAAAACGCCTATGGAAAAATAAAAACAATCATAAACCGGAATGGTAGAACAGAAAAAATCCATGAAAAGCCTGAAGTTGACTCGAGCCCTCTCGGGATGGTTCTCACGAATAAGGAGAGTATCATCGAGGCAATGGATGATGATTTCAATACAGCAAAGGCGTTAGGCCATTTTTTTGAAATTGCCAGGATTGTGAATTCTTACGATGAAGAGAATGATCGGAAATCTGCAGTGGATTTGATGCAGGCGGCACAAGATATTTTTGACTCAATAGGCCATGAGGTTTTTGGACTTGATTTTTATGCAAAATTCGAAAAATCCCGTGAACCTGAAATTTTAGAGAAAGCAGCGAGTACCATCATAAATATTTATAAGGAAACATCTGATGATAAAAGCTGGGCCATAGCGGAAAACGTTTCAGAGGATTATTTCAAGAAGATTGGTTTGAACAGTACTTTGAATACAATTATCCAGATACGTACAGACGCACGAAAAGAGAAAAACTGGGCACTTTCCGACCTTATCAGGGAAAAGCTCAAAAATTCCACAGGTATAGTGCTTGAGGATCATCCGGATGGAACTACATGGAAAATTGAGTAATTGAGAATTTATATGTACATTAAAAAAGGGACGCTGTTTATGTCGTCCCTTTTTTTCTTTATCAGAGATTTTCTATTTCTTTTTTCTATTACGTTTTTTCTCCAGAGCAATATACCACTCTGCCAGGAGAGGTGTCGCCACGAAAATCGATGAATAGGTGCCGACAATTACACCCACAAGCATAGCAAATGAAAAATCGTGAATCACAGNTCCGCCGAAGAGGAAAAGCGATACAACGGTCAGAAGCGTTGTTATAGAAGTGATAACAGTACGGTTCAGCGTTTCATTCACCGAGTCGTTGAGATTTACCAGATATTCGCCTTTAACACCTTTGCGAAGTTTCTCTCGAATGCGGTCGAATACCACAATGGTATCGTTGAGAGAGTAACCGACAATGGTGAGGAGCGCAGCAATAATGGTGAGCGATATTTCCTTGCCCATTAACGAGAACAATCCGACCGTTATCAGTACATCATGAACAAGGGCAAGTAAAGCGCCGATTGAGAATTTAAACTCGAACCGAATGGTAATATAAATTACAAGTACAATTAATGAGAACAGAATTGCCCAGAGGGCTTTCCCTTTTAATTCAGTCCCGATGCTCGGGCCAACCTGTTCTTCGCGCAGAATCCAGTCAGTTTTATCGGCGGGAAGGCTGTCCTTAAATCTATTGGTCAATACCTCCTTAACCTTAGCCGATGTTTCCTCCATATCACCGACTTTAACTATCCGTATAAGAACATCCTGCCTGTTTTTACCCAGGAATTTGATTTCGCTTGTGGAAAGGTCGGTGCCCTCAACATCAATGGTGCCAAGGGATTCCCTAATATCCCCGATTGTTACGGGTTTTTCAAAGTGCATTTCAAACAGAGAACCGCCGAGAAAGTCTATGGAGTATTTCGGTCCAGCATGTATGGCGAGAGAAACAAGTCCTGCAAAAATTATCAGGCCAGACAGAATAAAGGCTTTTCTCCGGTTATAAACGAATTTTATCCTTGAGTTCACAAAGGGTGACAGCAAACCGATAGAAACTTTTGACAGGTTTATCCTGTGGGTAAGAATATCAAAAACCACTCTCGTTACAAAAAGCGCTGTGAATACACTAGATACAATTCCAACCATAAGAGTGAGTGCAAATCCCTTGATCGGCCCCGTACCAAAATTATACAGAATTATTGCAGTGAGGAATGTGGTAATATTTGAGTCAAGTATTGTCCAGCGAACCTTCGTATAACCGTTCTCAACCGAAACGCGCGTTGTATTCCCGAGTCTCAGTTCCTCACGGATACGTTCAAAAATTAAAACGTTTGCATCCACTGCCATACCGATAGTCAGGATTATTCCCGCCATACCCGGCAACGTAAGCGTTGCCCTGAAATGTGCCAGATACGTGAGGATAAATATCATGTTCAGAAAAAGTGCAATAATCGCTATCAGCCCGGCACCCATGTAATAAGCAATCATAAAGAGCATTACAAGCACCAGTCCGATCAAGAGCGCCATCCTGCTCTTTCTTATCGAGTCAGCACCGAGCGACGGTCCGACTGTTCTATCTTCAATAATATTAACTGATGCAGGTAATGCGCCGGCACGCAGCACAATAGCAAGGTCTCTGGATTCTTCCTGTGTGAAACTTCCGCTGATCCTTGAACTGCCGCCATATATCTTTTCTCTAAAAACCGGAGAGGAATAGACGGTGTTATCAAGCACTATCGCAAGACGTTTTCCAATATTAGCACCTGAAATTCTCGCCCATTCACGGACACCATCAGAAGTGTTTTCCATTAAAATTTGCGGTTGCCCCGCATCAGCACCGCTTCCCATGGAAACACGGGCATCCTGTACCATTTCGCCGGTCATTTCACTCGGTGCATTCACGAGGAAAAGCTCACGTAACCCATCGCTCCTTTTCTTTTCCTGTCCCCATAACATCATGACCCGCTGATCCGTCAGTATTTTTGCAACATTCGGATCTTCCAGGAATGCATTCACACGCGGGACATTTTCCGGTTGGACAAGCATGTCAAAGCTCGGTATACCACCCATCTGCTGAAATTGGAGCAAATTCTCGAACTTTTTCGATTCATCGACTGCAACCTCTTCCTCAAAAAGACCTGTTTCGGTCGTATCGGCGACTGCAGTAGACTCCGGTGCTCCGGAAAGGTAAAAATTAATCTTATCAATGATAAACCTTATATCCTCATCACTTTTTAGAAGTTTGAATTCGAGACGGGCGGTCTGGCCTATTAGTCTTTTAGCACGTTCTACGTCGCGCATACCCGGGAGCTCGATGATAATTCGATTCGAACCCTGCCTCTGAACAACGGGCTCGGACAGTCCAAACTGATCCACACGATTGGCAATAACTGTCATGGCTTTATCTACAGCATCGCTTGCTTCCGAACTTTCCATACCGGAAGTATCTACCTGCATTACGAGGTGTATACCGCCCTGAAGATCGAGTCCGAGATTCAGTGCTTTACTTCTTAACTTGTCCAGATCCCCCGGATCCATGGCTCCACGTTGTTCAATTGATAATGTATAATACTGTAACGATGGGTAAAGTTTCCATAATGAAAACAGGACAAGGATACCTATAAAAACCAATTTCCATGTAATTGAATACTTTTCTCTGCTACTCGTTCTTAATTTTGTACTTTTTCTGATCATTTCTATCCTTTCTTATTGCAATTATACCAATTGAAGCATTTCCCGTACCGCTCTATCCAAACCAACATAAATGGCTCTTGCCATGATTGAATGCCCGATATACAATCCCTTAATTTCGGGAATTGCCGATACTCTCGAAACGTTTCTATAAGTCAGACCATGACCGGCATGAACCTCAAGTCCGCCTTTTCCGGCAAAACGGGCAGCATCGTCCAAGGCAGCAAGATATTTATCCGTATCATGAACCGTTTTTGCGTTGGCATATTCTCCGGTATGCAATTCAATACACTGAGCACCGATCTCTTTTGACTTCTCAATCTGTTCACGGTCAGGATCAATAAACAAGCTTGTAACAATACCTTTTTCTTTCATGAGATTGACAGCCTTGGCCATTTTTTCCTGATTCCCTATTACATCAAGTCCTCCCTCGGTGGTAATTTCCTGCCTCTTTTCAGGAACAAAAGTGACCAGATCCGGAATAATCTCCGAAGCTATACCCAACATCTCTTCTGTCGCTGCCATTTCCAGATTGAACGGCAGTCTCACAACTTCCCTTAACAACCGAATATCACGGTCGACGATATGACGGCGGTCTTCCCTCAAATGGGCTGTTATCCCATGAGCCCCTGCCAGTTCAACTATACCGGCAGCATATACCGGATCGGGCTCATTTGTTTTTCTCGATTCCCTGATGACCGCCACATAATCAACATTTACACTCAGGTATGCCATGATACCTTACCTCTTATTTTTTCCAATACGACCATAATAGTACTTTGAGTCATCGATACGCTTTATACGTTTTACAGTTTTACTTTATCCCTGACACCTTTTGAAATTTCATGCAACACTTCTCCATCTTCTTTTTCAAAGAAAATAAGTGTTTCAACATTGTCAAGCTTCTCTGCAAACTCTAATCCTTTTTGAGGACCAAGCACAAATATTGTTGTCGCCAGAATATCAGCATCCATTGCGGTTTCTGCCCATACCGTCACCGACGCGCATTTTCTTACAGGATAACCCGTTGAGGGATCAAGGATATGATGATACCGTACACCATCCTGAATAAAATAGCGTTCGTAATCTCCTGATGTGGCTACTGCCGGCAATGAAATGGTATCTATAACAATAGTTTTCCTCGACCTTGGATGCCTGAAACCTATCACCCAGTCTTTCCCACCGGGTTTTTTTCCGAATGTATAAATATCTCCACCGGCATTGACAAGACCGGCAGATACACCGGATTCCTTGAGAATCTTGATTATTCTATCAACGACATAACCTTTTGCAATTCCCCCAAGATCAAGCTTGGTACCATGATTACCAAGACTCAGACTGTCACCTTTTGTTTTAATTTTGGATAATCCGACCGTTTCCAGTGTCTCTGAAATATCTTTTTGAGAAGGGAGGGTGCCTCCATTTTCAAAATCCCATAACCATTTTACAGAAGCGATTGTCGGATCAAAAGCACCATTGGATTTTTCATAAAAAAAAATTGAACGATCGATTACTGTTTTCAGTTCGGAACTCAATTTCCACCATGTGTCAGACGAACTGTTATTGATTCTCTGAAGTTCGCCATCTCCTTTGAGTGGCTCCATTATATGCTCGATTTCCCCCGCTTCGGTGAAAATTTTCTTTAAAATAGTCTCCCCTTCTGTTTCATCAGATATATAAAATTTTACAGTTAAACTGGTACTCATTAAAAAATTGGTAGATTCAACCAGTGTGAGTTTATTTGTAAACAAGCCACTTGAAAAAATCCAGAAAATAACGATTAAAAGTACGAAACAAGTTATAACAATGGAATGTTTTCGATAGTTAAAATCCATTTTTCCCTATATACAATTTTTTATATGACAACACCAGTGATTGTCAGGAATGACGAACCACCAGGACATCAAAGAATTTCTCAAATACGGGAAACATTTTTTTATTTCCAAAACGGCTTAAAATCACGCGTGCTTTTCCCATATAATCCTGGGCTTTTTTATATGCATATTCGATACCGCCGTTTTTTCTGACAATTTCAGATATCTTCTCAACCGATTCTTCTTTTTCCGAAAGAATTTTTTTTACTTTATCGGTTGTCATACCTCTCAGAGAGTATATAAGCGGCAAAGTCATGTTACCCGACATCATATCCATTAAAACCGGTTTACCCATGAGTTCTGCTTTACCATCATAATCAAGCGTATCATCAATAATCTGAAACGACATTCCGAGAGCTTCTCCAAGTTCCCGAGCCCATATTCTTTCATTACCGTCTCCACCGGAAAGCATAACCCCCAGCTCGCCGGAAGCGGCAAAAAGGGAGGCGGTTTTATCACTGATAATGGTATAATACGTATCTTCTGTAATGGTCTTTTCGCCAAGGGTACCGCTTATTTCTCCTTCGACCATTCGTTTAATCGTTTCATTCACAACAGAAATAGCTTCGTTGTTCATAACATCTTGTGCTATCCTGATGGCACTTGCGAGTATATAGTCACCGAAAAGAATTGATATCTTGTTTGAATGCTCTGTTTTCAGTGTCGGAAAACCTCTTCTTAATTCCGCGTCATCAATGACATCATCATGGAGAAGCGATGTCAGATGAATCGCTTCAACAACTGTCCCTGCTCTCCGCACAGATTCCCATGAGCCGCCGACTAATTCAGCCACAAGACTCATGAATACTGGTCTTATTCCTTTACCCTTCTGAGAAAGTATCTGTAAAAGGATTTCATTTATAACCGGGTCTGATGAGGCAAATTCAATACTCATATCCTCATAAACATCGTTAATTATATTTGAAAAATAACTGTTGCTAACTTCCACTGTTTTCCCGGGTATTTTTACAATATCCAACTTAATGCCCATTTTCTATTTAACCTAAAATATTGATGTCATCTTCAGTAATAATTGAGTTATTTCAAATTTTAATGTAATTTGAAAATATATTAATTTATACTAC
>AQSL01000113.1 GCA_000403035.1 Candidatus Latescibacter anaerobius SCGC AAA252-E07
CGTGGTATGTAGTCGCACTCCTGGTAGTTGGTGTATTATTCGATGGAACCCCGGAAGTATTGGCACAAACTCAAAATGCCCATAAGGAAAGTATGCCGACCACTGAGTCCGGCCCTGTTGGTTACTGGCAAAGTGTGGACTTTGTGAAAAATGTCGATGATTTCATACCCGGGCAAAAAAAATGGGGGGGCGACCTCTTTCTTAAAGACCTGAGTTGTTCCGAAAACGGGGAAACATCAATACCAGTTTATTGGGAGAATGAAAGTTTCTTTGATACAAAAAATGGCAGTCCCGTAAGCGCTCAATACTTCACCCAAACCATGAATGATTCAACGTATCTCTTTTTTCCCTGGTTCCCGAGTTTAAGGCCTGAAGATAATACAATTTGGTATTATGTTCTAAAAAAAATCTCCGATCAACCCACAAAAGAGCAACTTGTAAAAAAACAAACACTAATGTTCCAAAATATCAGTGCCATCAGTTCAGTGGAAGAGTATGACGATGTACGGTGGAAAGATTTAACTAATATTAATCTGACTGGGCATATTGGCTTGGTTGGTAAGTTATGGTTCAATAAGAAAACAGTCTGGCCGGATTCGACAAGAATGCCTCCAGACAGTGATCCGAAGAAATTGCTGATCGATGCGATGAATCCCGGCCTTGGTATCCGTGACCTGCACAGACAGGGAATCACCGGGAAAGGGGTTAATGTTGCAATAATAGATTATCCGCTTTTCACTGATCATCCTGAGTTTGCCGATAATATCGCTGCATATCACGAGGTTGGCTGTGAAAGTAAAAGCAGCATGCATGGGCCTGCTGTGTTAAGTCTGTTGGTTGGTTTAAACTGCGGTACCGCTCCGGAAGCAAGAGTGTATTATGTTGCTACGCGAGACGGATCAACGGACACACAGTACCATGCGCAGGCCCTTGAATGGATAATCGCGCAAAACGATAAACTGTCTTCTTCGGAAAAAATCCGTGTTGTCTCTGTTTCGGCTGCACCATCCGGTCCCGGCTCCCATTTCACAACGAATCAGGAAATGTGGGACGAAGCCTGTTCCCATGCCGAGGCAAAAGGGATATTAGTTTTGGACTGTACCCGTCATCATGGATTCATTAGCCCATGTTACTTTGACACGAGCGATCCTGAAAACGTCGCCAGGTGCAAGCCCGGTTTCCCAAATCGTAAAAGTAATACAAATATCCCCGGACATATTCGGGTTCCCTCTTCGCCACGCACAACCGCTGAAGAGTACAATAAAGGCGAATGCTTATATCAATACTGCGGTGTTGGTGGTCTGAGCTGGTCTATTCCCTATTGCGCCGGAGTGCTTGCGCTTGGCTGGCAGTTACGGCCTGATCTCACATCAGAGCAGATGAAGGATATTCTTTTTCACTCTGGTTACGTCGATGAAAGTGGTGCAAAATTCATAAACCCAAAAGAATTCATCAGAATGGTTAAAACAATGCCGAGGGTTTAATGACCTGTCCATATGTTTGTACAATCTTATGCCGTCATTCAGTTGTCTGGGATGCCTCAGATTTATCAGAGGATATATATTTCGGTACGGTTACAGCCGGGAAATACTCACAATCGATGAAGATGATGCTTCTCAAATTAACGGGAAAGCCCAATCGTGGGCAGAACATTAAAAAAAATCTAAATGATAAAAAAACCATTCAGCAGTAGAGTGAAGGGTGCGGTTCGATATGTACGATACAACCGAACATCTCAGATTTCCATCTGTCTCGGAGCGGATAGACTTTGAAAGGCTTGACAGGGAGACATACAAGCTTTTCTATCTCGGCCTTGTGCTGGCAGTCTGTTTTCATACCGTGCTTTTTGTGAGTATTCGGCGGGAGCTCCCCGTCGTAATCAGTGAGAGGTACATACCGGCAGAAATCTATGTACATCCGCCCAGAATGACAAAACCCTTTTATGTCACTGACAAAACCTTTCACGAGAGATACCGTTACAGAAGAAAAACAGCCCCGGGTATTCCTTCGCGCGACATCGTGACAAAATCGCAGACACTGCCGGATGCATTCGACGAATCAGTATTGAAACCGGATATCACCGCTGAAAATCTTCACGATAGTCTGTTGGATTCGCTTTTTGTCCGGGAATCGAATTTTCGAATACCGCTGTATTCGATTCCATTCCAAAGAGACATTTTTGTTGATACCGGAAATCAAAAATCGATGATTATCGTGCCACCCGGCGACAAAATGGCCATTCAGGGATACACGCATATCGCTATCGGAAGCTCATTCGCACTGACTCCGGATGGTAACCTCAAGTCCTCAGTCCGTAACCTTGTTCAGGCGCTCATGAGTTATACGAACATCCATGCCGAATACGATTCCCTGGCCTATGTCTCCAGACCACCCACGAAAGAAGTGCTTCGGACTGCGGTGTATGACACGGAAAGCAGATACAGGAAGGAAGCGCTCGATTTGTACGAGCGGCCGTTTAACAGTCTCGTTCAATACCCGTTCCTGTATTTCACCACCGACCGTGGATTTGAACTCGAAGGTAATGAAAAATTAAAGCTGGGGAATTATCTGGCTCACGGCGGATTCGTCATACTCGACAACGGCCTGCCGGAATATGGCGCCCGATCCATTCCCGATACACTCATCGCGATGGTAACCGATTCCATTAACAGCGTGGCGGTTGTCTGCAGTACGAAGAATCTTGCATACCTTAGCCTTGCGACCACCAAAAAGCTTCCGCACAATCACCCTGTCTACCATTGCTTTTTCGATTTCGACAATGGCCCGCCCCCGTCGACATGTGCCGCGCTCAAGGACAACGAAATCCTGGGTATCTATTTTTACGACCGGCTTGTGGGAGTGTATTGTCCGCAGGGTTACGGCCGATCGTGGAACGACAGGAGAAATGACGACCAGCTCAGGATGGGTGTCAACCTGGTCGTGTACGCCCTGACACGGCGGCAGGGAACCATCATGGTCGATTGCGAGAAGGAGCGGATCGTATGGCGTGATCGACCGTCAGGGGCTGTCAGGGTGTGGTGAACTATTATGCAGACGTTTTAAAATTCTTTATCCTGTATGATTTCTGAGGAATATCAGTTGAAATGTGTGCAAACAACAGTTTCATATCACTATTTTTCAACAAATGCCTGAGTATCCGGCATGAAGGTTAACCTGAATTTGAGTCATATATCACTATGCTGGTTTGGTAAAACCATAAAGAGGTATACAACAATGTTAAAAATAAAACGCACCTTCAATTCCATATGTTCCTATGACGACCATTACGTGGGAAGTTTACTCAGGAGGTATCGCCTGTGGTTATGCCAGATCAGAGGAAGGTTCGCTTCAGCGGTGCGCGCCCGGGCCTTCCCGCTTGCAGGGCTTGTGGCACTGATCTGGTTCCTCGTTAGGGTTATCCCAAAACCAAGCCGGGCAGCATACCCCTGCCAGCGCGCGGCCGCCCCCCTCGCGTCCGGGTTCGTGATGTGGTTCCTGAGCATCCTCGCCTCCGGCGTGCTGCTTCGTAAAGCCCGGCAGAGGTTCCGGGAAACGCGGCTGGTTGCAGTGGTCTTGAGCCTTACCGCCGCTGCCGTCGTTCTTGCTCTTCCCCTACTCCACACTTCTTCGGCAGCGTGGAAGCAGTCGGTTTCGGCCCAGTTCATTCCCACCGATCCACCCAACCAACCCATGGGACAGGGGCGCGGCATTCACCCGGGACGTGTTGTGTGGATCCGCAATTCGCTGGCAACCCGCTGGGACGGCCGCTCCGGTTATTGGTGGAGCGATTCCCAGACTGATCCGGTCATTGTCAGCGACATGTTATCACAGTCGATCCAGGCCCTGACCGGCGAGAGCACGGATCGCCAGGCTTGGGTGGCTCTATTCCGTCATTATAACCTTACCAATGACAAGGGAGAGGAAGGGTACCAACCGGGAGAGCGCATTGCGATTAAACTCAACCTCAATCAGGTCCGTAACCAATTCCGCGCTTACTCCCCCGGGAACGCTTCGTTCAATGCGCCGCAGTTGGCGCTGGCATTGTTACGCCAGTTAGTGAACCAGGCAGGAGTACCCGATTCCATGATAACATTCTATGACGTCACCCGGTTGGTGCCTAATGCCATCCTGACACCCTGTCGGGCAGAGTTCCCTCATGTTCGCTTCGTGGACTGGGGAGGCGGCCCCGACCTTGAGAAGTATAAACCGGATCCTGACGTATTAATCCACTGGTCGCAGGAACTGAATCTGGAGATTGGGGGAGGGAATCCTACTTATCTTCCCAGTGTGGTTACACAATCCGACTATCTGATCAATATGGCCCACCTGCGCGCTCACGATGTGTCAGGCATCAGCGGGTGCGCCAAGAACCATTTCGGATCTATCTGCGCTTCCAGGGACGGCCAGCCGTACCAACTGGCGCCAAAAGCAGCAGGTCTCCATTCGTACGTGGCTGTGCATAACTTCGCAACGAGCAATCCGGAATGGCAGTTCACCGCGCGACTGCCGGCAACCTATAACCCGCTTGTAGACCTGATGGGCCACCGGGATCTCGGCGAGAAGACCCTCCTCTTCATAGTCGATGGTCTGTATGCGACGCAAACCGAAGACCAGGCTGTGAACCGGGAGCAGATGTGGCAGTCGGCGCCGTTCGACGGCAGTTGGACCGCCAGCCTGTTCCTCTCGCAGGACGGGGTTGCCATCGACTCGGTGTGCCTTGACTTCCTGCGCTGCGAGCCAACACAGACACAGGTTTACGGCAGTGTGGATAGCTACCTGCACGAGGCTGCACTGGTCAACAATCCGCCTTCCGGCATGGTCTACGATCCCGAAGGCGATGGCACGCCCCTGTCCAGTCTGGGGGTGCACGAGCATTGGAACAATCCCGTGGACAAGCAGTACACTGGCAACCTCGGCCTCCAGGGCGGGATCGAACTGGTTGTGCCCGGGAAGCCCACCTCAGTTGAAGAGAATCAGGATCCGGCACCGTATATCTTGATGCTGCAGAACTATCCCAACCCGTTCAATGCAACAACTACCATCAGCTACTCCCTCCCGGCGCGTTCGCGGGTGACCCTCTCCGCCTACAATGCCACGGGCCAGCAGGTCAGAACCTACGCCCTCGGAATACAAAATGCCAGGCACCATGTGTTCATATTCGATGGCTCCGGACTGCCTTCGGGTTTGTACCTGTACCGGATTGAGAATAGCACAACAACACTGACCGGAAGGATGCTGCTGATGAAGTGAGTGGGAAGTGGTATTCCCCGCTCTAAAGAAGGGGATTTTGAAATTTTCATACTGTCGACTACGTCATATTAAACATATTTCTGGCCGGGATACCTTTCACTGATTTAAAACACAGGCTAACGGGAGGACGAAAATGAGAATGGCAAAAACACTTACAGTCAGCACAATCATCTGGACAGGGATGATTTTCATTTTTTCTTTTTTATCCATATTCCCACCGGAGTTATATGCCAATTTTTCAGGACACAGATTACCTTTTCAAGCCAATCAAACGGTTATTGTAACGAAAAAAGATGGAGAAGAACATAAGAATATGATAGATTTTGCATTCCCGGGATATGTTTCGGGAGATGTTTGTGCATCTAAACCTGGAAAGGTAGTATATGTTAAAGAAAGTAGCCCTGATAATAATCACGGTATTGGTTTTATCTATTATCAGAAAGCTAATGTTGTAGTAATACAACATAGCGATAATGAGTATTCATGGTATTATCATTTAGCCTATAATAAAGTCTATGTTTCAGTTGGAGATTTAGTTGGTTATGGCACAAAAATAGCCACCGCAGGCATGACCGGTTGGGCCACTGGGATTCATCTTCATTTTATGGTTTCTTCAAGTTGGAGCGATTATTCATGCACTACATCAGAATGTGCTCCACGTCCGTCTGAAGGCACAGTAAAGGCGGTTGATTTTGTTGAGGCTTCTTGGAATGATTTGGTAGTTGGAAAGTCATATACTTCTCAGAACACTTCTACCCAGATACCCTCAAGCGGCCCAATCACGCTTACCTTTCCGAATGGTAGCGAGAGTTGGATCGTGGGATCCACGCAGAATATCACCTGGACATACCAGAATGTCACAAACGTCAATTTAGAATACTCCACGAACAACGGCTCCTCGTGGACGACGATTGTTACAAGCACGAGTGCAGCGGCGGGGAGCTATGCATGGATGGTACCAAATACGCCTTCGATGCAGTGCCTCGTGAAGATAAGCGATGCCTCGAATGCAATAATGAATGATGTGAGCCGCGTGGTATTCACCATTGAAGGAAAAAGTGGAGTTGAAGAGAATACCATACCTATGAGTTTTTCACTTTTGCAGAATTACCCGAATCCATTCAACCCCTCAACAACAATTTCATACCGGATACCAGAGAAAACAAAGGTTAACCTGACTGTGTATGATATAAACGATCAAATAGTTAAAACTTTAGTCGATACTATTGAGACTGCGGGTTATCACAGTGTTATATGGGACGGGACAGATGATTCCGGAAAGAAAGTCGCCAGTGGAATGTATCTTTACAGGCTCAATGCAGTAGATTTCTCAAAAACACAAAAAATGACTTTTATAAGATGAAAAGAATTGTAACAATCAAGATTTCACAATGAAATAATGACAATGATAAAACCGGAAAAGAGGGATACCACAATGTTACAAGAAAGAAAACACACATTTTATTCGTGGTATGTAGTCGCACTCCTGGTAGTTGGTGTATTATTCGATGGAACCCCGGAAGTATTGGCACAAACTCAAAATGCCCATAAGGAAAGTATGTCGACCACTGAGTCCGGCCCTGTTGGTTACTGGCAAAGCGTGGACTTTGTGAAAAATGTCGATGATTTCATACCCGGGCACAAGACATGGGAAGGCGACCTGTTTCTTAAAGAGCTGACATGTTATGTAAACGGGGAAACATCAATACCAGTTTATTGGGAGAATGGGAGTTTCTTTGGCACAATAAATGACAATCCCGTAAGCGCTCAATACTTCATCAAAACCATGAATGATTCAACATATCTCTTCTTTCCGTGGTTCCCGAGTTTAAGTCCTGAAGATAATAAAATTTGGTATTATGTTTTCAAAAAGGTTCCTGTTCAAGATAACAATTTTCCAAACTTCCAAAATCCGGAATGGAAAAATTATACTTCAGGAAAAATTGTAACAGCTCTTGCAGAAGAAGACAATTACATCTGGGTAGGAACTACGGGAGGATTTGTGAGGATAGATAAAACCTCAGGCTCTCCAATTTTTTATAACAAAACCAATTCAGGCTTGCCTGATAACTATATAACTTCACTGGCGGTAGATGGGACCGGTAATAAATGGATCGGGACACAAAATGGGCTATCAAAATATGACGGGACTGACTGGACACTTTTCAACTTTTCAAATCCTGGTATGACTGGGAACATTATCACTTCAACGGTGATAGATGGAAACGGAACTATCTGGATAGGAACTTATAATGGGCTGTTAAAATATGACAGAACTAACTGGACAACATACGACACTTCAAATTCGGGCTTGCCCCAAAATGATGTGAGTTCTATAGCACCTGATGGAAACGGAACTATCTGGATAGGAACACATAATGATGGTCTGGCAAAATTTGATGGAACAAACTGGACATCGTATGATACTTCAAATTCGGGTTTGTATGATAACAGAATAACTTCAATAGCAACTGATGCAAGTGGTAATACATGGATTGGAACTTATAATGGGTTGGTAAAATTTGACGGTACAAACTGGACTATTTACAACTCTTCAAACACTATCTTAACCGATAGAATAGTGATGTCAACCGCGGTAGACAAAAGCGGGAATATTTGGATTGGGACTCAACTGGCTGTAACGGCGATTAAAGGAGGACTGTCAAAATTTGACGGAACAAACTGGACAACGTATAATTCTTCAAATTCGGACATGCCTTATGGATATGTAACCTCAATATTTATAGATGGAAATGGGAACAAGTGGATCGGAACTAATGGTGATGGGCTTGTAAAATTTGACGGAACAAACTGGATACAGTATAACACTTCAAACTCGAGCTTGCTTGATAACTTCTGTAGGTCAATAGTTATAGACGGAAGTGGGAATAAATGGATCGGGACTAATAGATGGCTGACAAAGTTTGATGGAACTGACTGGACTCTATACAACAGTTCGAATTCAGGCTTGTCTTACGGCATTATATATGCATTGACGGCAGACAAAATCGGAAATCCCTGGATTGCGACTGAGAGTGGTGAAGTGTTTACATTTGACGGAACGAATTGGAAAAAATACTTAACTAATTATGTTGGATTGTGTGGGAACGATATACATTCGATGACAACAGACGATATGGGAAATATATGGATTGCGACTTTTTATAGTGGGCTGGCTAAGTTCGATGGAACGAATTGGACAAATTACAACACGTCAAATTCCGGTTTGCCCGATAACTTTATAAGAGCAATGTCGGCAGACGAATATGGTAATATATGGATTGCAACTCGGCGTTTTGGAGTGGTAAAATTTGACGGAACAAACTGGACAAATTACAACACTTCAAATTCTGGCCTGCCTGATAACTCTGTAAGATCAATCGCAATAGATGAAAGTGGTACTAAGTGGATCGGGACAGATGGCGGACTGGCAAAGTTTGATGGAATGAACTGGACAATCTATAACTATTCAAATTCAGGTATATTTTATCTGAATGGCTCTATATATTCAATAGCGATAGACGGAAATGGGAATAAGTGGGTAGGGACTTTTGGTGGATTAGTTAAATTTGACGGAACAAACTGGACAATCTACAATTCTTCAAATTCGGGTTTGAATGATAACCATATATTTTCAATAGCAATAGATGGGAATGGGAATAAATGGATAGGGACTTATAATGGGCTGTCTGTCTTTAATGAAGGAGGGTTCGTTTCAGTAGAAGAAGAACACAGTTTAAATTCGAAAGTTCCCAATCAATTTTTATTATATCAGAATTATCCGAATCCGTTTAATCCCTCGACAACAATTTCATTCCGGATATCACAAAACACGAGGATTAACCTGACTGTTTACAATATTAATGGACAGTTAATTAAATCTTTGGTTAATAATGTTCAAGAGAAAGGGTTGCACAGTATTATATGGGACGGAACGGATAGTTCCGGGAAAAAGGTCTCAAGCGGGATTTATCTTTACAGGCTCAATGCAGGAGATTTTACCAAAACGCAAAAAATGACTTTTATGAGATGAAAAGAATTTAATCATCAAAGTTGTATGAACTGATTACTCAAACGATGTTACTATAAAAGAGGTATACAACAATGTTAAAATATAACAGATATATATTTTATTTACGGTGTTTGATTTTATTCGTAGTTTTTGGTCTATTTTTTTATGCAACCATTAAAGTTTATGCTCAGTCTCAAAAGGCGGTTCAGGACATTTCAGTGACCACTGAGTCCAGCCCGGTTGGTTACTGGCAAAGCGTGGACTTTGTGAAAAATGTCGAGGATTTCATGCCCGGGCAAAAAAAATGGGGGGCCGACCTGTATATTAAAAAAGTTCGCTGTTACGAAAACGGGGAAACATCAATTTCCTTTACTTGGGGAAATGGCTGTTTCATGAGTATGTACAAGGACAGTACATATACCGACCAGTATTATATTAAGACCATGAATGATTCAACGTATCTATTCTTACCGTGGCTCGTCACTCTTATGACGGGAGAGCGGGAAAAACCCCCATATTATGTCCTGAAAATGATCGCTGATCAACCCATAAAAGGATGTATGCCCATCAGGTCATTAGAAAATGAAAAAATTGAAAGGCACCCTTATCCAATGACTTTTAATCGCGGAAAATTAGATTCAATTCCAACGTTTAATCCGGCTTCTGAAGCTTCTTTTCAGGTGGACTTGCGGGCTTATGATCTATCAGATATTGATCTGAGCGGATCTCTTGAAAACTTACGTTATGCTGATTTCGATGATGAGACAATATGGCCTCCTGAAAACCGGATGCCGAAAGACTTTGACCGGCAGCATATTATGGAATCAGGGAAAGACCCGGGATTAGGAATACGGTCTCTTCATGCAAAAGGTATTACGGGACGAAAGGTTGGTATTGCCATAATTGATCATACATTGCTTGTCGATCATCTGGAGTATGCAAGCCAGTTACGCCTGTACGAGGAAACAGATGATATCACCGGTGGAGCTGAAATGCATGGTTCAGCGGTAGCTTCCATAGCAGTTGGGAAAACGGTTGGTGTGGCACCGGAAGCTGATTTGTATTATATCGCAACTGCACGCGGTGGTGGCAACGGGAAGGACTTTTCTTACCTTGCACGGTGCATTCGACGTATTCTGGAAGTAAACCGGCTTCTTCCTGATGATAGAAAAATTCGTGTTATTTCGATGCAAATCGGTTGGGGACCGGAAGTTATTGGTTATGATGAGTTAACATCTGCTGTTGAAGAAGCAAAAACAGCAGGAATGCTTATTATATGTTCGAGCGTTGAAAGAATTCATGGATTCAAATTCCATGGTTTAGGCCGCAAACCAATGAGCGACCCCAACACTTTTGAATCCTATGAACCGGGATTGTGGTGGGCTGATAGATATTACGGCGGTAAACAGTTTCATGATCGTTTACTTGTTCCCATGGACTCAAGAACCCTGGCAAGTCCCTGCGGCCTTAATGATTATGTGTTTTACCGCGAGGGCGGCTGGAGCTGGTCAATACCTTATATTGCCGGTGTTTATGCTCTTGCCGTTCAGGTGGATCCGACAATCACACCTGAAAAATTCTGGGATTTGGCAATGAAGACCGGAACTTCAATAAAGCTTAAAAATAATGGCAGAACCTCAACGTTCGGACCGATTCTCAATCCTGCTGCGCTTATCGATAAATTGAAGTAAAAATGAACTATTGAAAGGAAATCATCACATACCGTACTGCCCGGCGGCGTTCTTTCCGAACAATCCGCATATATTCATATATGATTTTACATCAACACATATTAGCGTGATGAAAAAACTCATACCCTTCCATCTGGTCGACGAGACCGAGCCGTCTTATTAACGAGGCAGGTGACAGCACCAAAAGCTTACTATTTCACGAACAGGCGCGTGAAAAAAACCTTGCAAAAGCCGTGAAATTACTGTATTACTTCTCATGGATATATCCTGAAATTCTGAGGGTAAAAAGTGAAGAATCCGGCGAACCTTTCGAACCGGCGCCGTACTACACACGTATACTTTCGATGTAAAAACCTTCATGGGAATTTGAAACATGATCAAACTTACCGGCAAACAGATCGAGGAATATCTTCACCGGTGCTATACCGCTGTGGATGGATTATGGTTTATGAAGCTTGAGGATAAATTCGGGTTTGAGACCGCTCTTGAGATTGATGATGAGGTATGGAAAATTATGCCCAAAGTTCAGGCACGAATGCTCAAATCCATGGGAAATGCCGGAAATGGCATTGACGGATTTTGTGAATGCATTGAAACCAAACTCGATCTGGACGGTTTCAAATTTACCATAAAGAAACATGATTCCGGTCAAAGTTTCAGTATTATCATCAGCGAATGCCCCTGGTATACTATAATGAAAAAATCAAAACGTGAACATCTTGCAGGAAAAGTGGGGAATAGTATCTGTAACTCTGAATATTCTGCATGGACCAGGGAATTTGAGGGTGATTTGAATTTTGACATACAGGAAAGAATATGCGAAGGAAGCTCCCGATGTATTATACGAATTTATCGTAATGAATCGTCATAGAAAAGAGAGGGCAGGGAGTAAATAGCATGGCTGTGCCAAACGGTACGAAAAAGATTTCAGATACCGTGTGGGAAATACCGGTTTCCTATAAAAGCGGGATGCATGTTCCGGCCCGCATTTACGCCACGAAAAAATTACTCGATAACATGGATGAGGGTGTTTTCGAACAGGTGACCAATGTGGCTACCCTTCCGGGAATACTCAAGTATGCTCTTTGTATGCCGGATGGGCATTGGGGATATGGATTTCCCATCGGCGGAGTTGCCGTGGTCGATCCCCGTACAGGTGTGATTTCCCCGGGAGGAATCGGGTTTGATGTAAATTGCGGAATGAGACTGATTCGAACCGATCTCACCTATGATGAGGTAAAACCCCATATTCGGACACTGGTGGATAAGTTGTTTGAACGTGTGCCGGCCGGGGTCGGCCGCAAAGGTTTCATAACCATTTCCGGTGATGAATTCCGGGAAATGGTTGAACACGGCGCTAACTGGTGCTTACAAAAAGGGTATGCTCAAAAAAAAGATCTGGACTTCACGGAAAACAAGGGCTGTATTTCAGGTGCAGATGCATCGAAAGTAAGCGCCAGGGCAGTCGAGCGGGGTCTTAAACAAATCGGGACGCTCGGTTCCGGGAACCATTATCTGGAAATACAGGTTGCCAGACCGGAAAATATTTTTGACAGCGACCGTGCAAAAGCATTCGGATTTACCCGTCCCAATCAGGTTGCGGTGATGCTGCACTGCGGCAGCCGTGGCTTCGGGCATCAGGTGGCCACCGATTATCTGCATATATTTCTCGAGGCGATGGAAAGAAAGTTCCATATAAAAGTTCCGGAACGTGAACTCGCCTGCGCTCCTTTTCAATCACAGGAGGGACAGGATTATTTCGGGGCGATGAACTGTGCCATCAACATGTCGTATGTAAACCGTCAGGTCATTCTTCACCGTATACGTGAGGTATTCTCCGATGTATTCCATCGTTCCCCCGGTGACCTCGGACTCGACCAGGTGTACGATATTGCTCACAATACCGCAATGCTTGAAAAACATGTTATTGACGGACAGGAACGTGAAGTGCTCATACACCGTAAAGGCGCAACCCGTGCCTTCGGTCCCGGAAGAGAAGAATTGCAGGGAATCCACCGTGAAACCGGTCAACCGGTTATAATCGGCGGCAGTATGGAAACGGGTTCCTATCTCCTGACCGGTATGGACAGCGGCAGCAAGACATTTTATACCACCGCTCATGGGAGCGGAAGAACCATGAGCCGCCGCAAGGCAAAAAAGCAGTTCAACGGCAAAAAAGTACGTCAGGATCTCGAGGCTCGCGGAATATACATTCGCACCGCTTCCTATTCGGGTCTGGCGGAGGAAGTCGGTCAGGCGTACAAGAATATCGACGATGTTGTCGAAGCTACGGAGAAATCCGGCATAACAAAACCGGTTATCCGTTTCGTTCCTGTCGGCAATATCAAGGGATAATGCTGACACCTGAAAGCTGAATACCATACAGTATGAACGATACCTTTCATTACCGTTACCTGGAAGACATAGCGCCTGCGGATGCGGCGTTCGAAGCCCGGGGCGATACGGAAGAAGAAATGATAATCGCCTCGGTAGATGCGCTCATGAATGTCATGGTGGAGAACCTCGATGGGATTGGCGTACGGGAAGGCAGGTCACTGCATGTCGAGGCAAAATCCCTCGAGATGCTTCTCTTTCACCTTCTGGAAGAGCTTATATTTTTAAAGGATGCAGAAGGGCTTTTTTTGAGAGTCCTGGCAGTCAGGTTTTCGCAGAATAATAACGGTATGGCTCTCGATGCCGATGTCTGCGGCGAGGAAATTGATCCTGCAAAACACGATCTCAATGTCGATGTAAAAGCGGTCACGCTTCACCGGTTCGGTGTCAAAAAAGACGCACATGGCTGGACGGCTACAGTGGTTCTGGATATATAGAGATTGCCCTGATCCACGGTTCTTTCCCCGTAGAACGGGAGAAAGGAAGCGTTAGTAATAAGGAGAGTGTTTAAGGTTTATTCACGCTCGCGCTTGCTTGAGAGGGCTCACGGGTGAGGGTACCATTTATATGAGTTCCCCATACCGGAAACAGTCAACCGTATGATCGTTTACCATTCCCACCGCCTGCATGAATGCATAACAGATTGTCGGGCCGACAAACCTGAATCCCCGATTCTTTAAATCCCGGCTCATAGCTTTCGACTCCTTTGTTACGGCAGGGATTTGCTGCGGATTTTCCCATGAGTTTTGAATTGCAGCACCTCCGGCAAACCGCCAGATATATGCATCGAAGCTTCCGAATTCGCTCTGTATATCACTACATAACCGGGCGTTAAGCACAGCCGCTTCGATCTTGCCCCTGTTGCGGATGATGCCCGGATCAGCGAGAAGCCGATTGATTTTTTTCTCATTGTACCCGGCGATTGTATGGGGATTAAATGCATCGAATACTTTCCTGTAATGCTCACGTTTTTTGAGGATGGTAATCCAGCTAAGACCTGCCTGGGCGCCCTCCAGAATCAAAAATTCAAATAATGTGCGGTCATCATGCACAGGAACACCCCATTCGAGGTCATGATAATCGAAAATCAAAGGGCTGCCTGCAGCCCACTGGCATCTTGTTTTTGCCGGTGATTCTATGGATGTGAAACCATGATTTTTTCCCATTATGAGGTCTCTTGAAAGGATGTATATCTGAAAGAGGAATCTTATCGCACAGCGATGCCGTTGTTGTAAGCAATGCAATGGAGCATGTCTGAGAGGCTATTCACTATCCGGTTCGGTATATTCCGGCATACTATCCATGGATTGAAACTGTTCCTCGATATTTTTAACCTCTTTGGCAAGCTTGAGAATCAGTTTTCTTTCAGCCGGACGTATATGTTCGAATTCATAGAGAAGAGTGGAAAGCTTTTTTCTTTCCTGTTTATTGCTGGTAAAATCATCGGTGATACCGGGTGTGAAATCACCGGAGTGTGAAATGATGGATTTCAGTTTTTCTGTTTCTGCTTCCAGTATGGAGATGCGGCGGTCTTTTTCATCGAGGTTTCTCTGAAATTCGGACGTAATATCTTCAAAGTCAACTTTCGTTATATAATCAAAAGTACCGGCGAGATTTTTCCGCCTGCCGCACGGGAGGTGAGAAATCTGAATCGGCGGAAGAATACGCAGTTCTTTATGACGTTTCCCCATTACCCATTTATGGTTCAGACGGCCGTCCTTACAGTAACGCTGTATCGTTCTTGGAGAAACACCGAGTTTACGTGAAGCTTCGGATACCGTTAAATATTCTTCACCCATTGCTTCCCCTTTACAGAAAATAATGGTTTAACAGAGTTTCTATGAATATAATGAACCCTTGAATAAATGCAAAAATATTTTTTATGTATACAAAAACTGTCTCTTACTGTTGCCTATGCAAAATTCGGTTCAGAAATGTATAATGTATTGAAAATTAAATAAGTAACTTATAATAGTTTTATAAAATAATTCCGGGAAAAAAACGATATAAAAGAAAAATAGTCACTTTGGAAAGATACAGATAGAATTTTATAATCACCGTTTATGTATACGTAATTAACTGAACGTTGATGTCGGTGAAGTGTGAAAGTAATCCGGTGACAGGTGAAAATGGTAAATTGCCGGATACTGTCTATTAATCTTGACAAAATAATTTCTTACAGCCATATTTATAAAAAACGTTATTATCTGTCTATTTTTCAGTTATTCTGGATACGTTGGGAAACCTGTTATGAATGATACTCCTCAAAATAATGAAAAATCTCAAAAACTCCCCGGCAGCGAACCATCCAAAGACTCCGAAGATGTATTTGCCGATATTAACGGTGATGACATTTTCACCATTAAAGTTTCTGAGAATATGGAGATCCGTAATATATTGAGATCCGGCATTGTCGATACCCAGGGAAAGGATACCGACAAGATACCGCTTTTTGTCTCATGGCCGAACTGGCTGGAAGATGGTATTGTGTGTATGTTTGCAAAGGATTTGCATGAAGTACTTCACAAAGCTGTCAAAGATACGGTACTTTCTCTGAATACACTGTTAGGTGTGGAGGGATTGGATATCGAATCCGATGTTTCGACCGAAAAACAGGATTACGAGGTCGAAAAAATCCAGGAAAGCCCCGGTGATAAGAAACCCGTAGAAGAAGAGCAGAAAGCTGGTCGGGATGAAACCGAAACGGGCATCGAACAGGAAATAACGGAAGATTTGAAAGAAGTAGATACCCACCAGGTTGAAAATGAAGAAAAGCCCGAAGAACCCTATAGCAGCATACCCGATAAGTATAGTACGGAATAACGCATCGAAGGTTCACAAAAAAAGAAGTGCTTTCATTGTTGTTTTTCATGTTTCGGATTAAAAGACGGCATAGTATGCCTGTCTTTCATTTTTTGGAGGTTATGTGAGACGGATTAGTATCCTTTTTTTTAGTTTTGTCATGGGGGCTTTTACTGCGGTTTCATCAGATATTTCCATCCCATATTCCATAGTTAGTGCTCCTGTGGTTCATTCGGGGAAATTTCATATACTCTCATGCGGAAACACCTATGTAGTCGTTGACGGTTCACGGGGTATGTCTCTTTGTGCTGTCGGCAAGGGTGAAATCTCCTCGATAGGAATCAATTCTGCTTATTCATCCCTGAAAAACGGGTGTTTGAAGGTATCCCTCATACGCGGAGGCGAAACCATTGAGCTTGATCAGGCACATGATCCATCAGCCCGTTTGCAGATTATCGACCAGAGTGCCGGCCGTGTGGCTGCACGTTCATTTTTTACACTGTGTAACACTGACGGCGTCCCCTATGGCAGTGGAACGATGGATATTTATCTGTATGAAGGCAGGGTTCATCTTGTTCCCAGCATACATATTGATTACGAGAAAGGCGGAGTCGTTATAAAAAAAGCGGGTTTTTTTGTCGATATTCCCGGGGACAAAGCGGAATTAATCAGCGGGGGTGTAACGGTAATGTCCCGCAAAAACTCCCGTTTTATACCGTTCGGTGCAGATTCGACCGGTTTCAATATAAATATTGATAATCCGGGGCGGCATTCAGTCAAAATCGGCTGGTCAAGAAATCTTTATCCTCCATGGTTGTATATGCGTGAGATTGACAAAAATCCGGAAACGGATGAACTCTATGAAAAATGGCCGCCGTGGATAACACAGAGAAACGGCAGTATTTCCTGGATACCGACAGAAAATTCCGGGCTTATGGTGGATTATTCCTCGAACAGTGTCAAAAAGCTCTCGTTCCTCTGGGCAAACGGGGATTCTCTTAAGGTTCCTTCGGGAGGATATTATTCCTTGAACGGAATTATGGGGCTTTTTCTTGCCGAAAACGCTTTCATGGCACATGGGCTCTGGAAAAACCATGAAGAACCGGTTGAACCTTCTGTAACAAAGGGTGATTTCCGTTATTACAATGAAATCGAGGGATTATATGAAATCGATTCACAGGGAGACAACATCGATGTCAGTTTCGACAATCTGAAAAATAAATCTGACAGGCCGGTTTTCATGCGTATCTGGAACCTTGAGGGAAACGGGGCTTACGAGGTCAAAATTAAAGGTAAAAATGTCCCGTTCAGTCTTTACAACGACGGCGATATTATCGATGACCCTATGGTTTCGGTTGTCAAAACAGCGACCGGACCGGCAACCTTCGCAGGAGTTGCTTTCAACATCAAAAATGGATCAAACTCGAGGGTTCGAATGACAGGCAAACCCGGATTGCAGTTCACCTACCAGATGTATTCGGAACTCGAAACCTATGAGGCCTGGTCTGATGCCTGCACGGATAAGCCGCTGTTTTCTGTGTATCAGAACCGCGCCGAACTGGCATATGTTACGCTTCCGGGAAAAGATGATTATGCTGTATTCAAGCTTCCCCTGTACTGGCTTAAGAACGGGGTCAATTTCAATACGTTTATGAACCTGACCCGTGGATTCGTTATTACTTATAACGGTCCGGACCGGATCAGATTCTCGCTGACTTCGGTGAATCTTCAGGCAACGGGGCTTTCAACATATACCGTGGAAGTACCCTACCTGAATGACCGCCTTCAGTTCGATATACAGGCGGAATTTACTCCACTTGACGACGGTGTCCGCTGGACTTCCATAGAATATTGCGACCTGTATCCTTTCGACAATGTTTACCGCAGGACTTTCCACTATGACGATGTGACATTCCTCAATCAGAACGGCATATTTGACCGTGTCGGCACAGGCGCCTGGCAAGGAAGGTTTGCGACACTGTATGAAGAAGGAGGTTCCGGCTATTACGGCGAATCCGCTTCCCGTGAGGGACCGGGGAGTCGCTGTCCTGATACCGCCGATGGTACCGTGTGGATTCTCGGCAACAATCTACACCGCGGGAACATTCTCTACCGCAGGGGTTACTGGAGCCCCTCGGCGGGCGCCCGGTCGGTCTTTACGCTCTGTAATGCATGGGTTGACATCCATAATGTCATCACAAACCGTGAGGAACCCTCTTCAGGCGAAACCATCAAATACACGGTGGAAATTTTCGGCGGGCCGGTGCCCACGGTCGATGAATTCAATACCATGTATACTCAAGCCGCCGGCGGCGAAACTGTCAAACAGGTTATCGCTGTGAACTACGGGGAAGATGGGAGTATTGCGGGATTTGAAGTGGAGAAGTAACCCTACTGCTTCTCCGTGCCTCTCGTCAGTTCTGTCACATTACTCTTCGTGAAAAAGCCGTCGAAACCCTCGTATCGCCGGATGTATTCGTTCACAAGCAGCGTGTTTTCGGAAGCGACTGTGAATGCCTGTTTCAATCCCTCCTCAGGCGAACCGATCAGGTCAACGAGGAATTTCATACCGTCATCAATGATTGCCTGGTAGACCTCGTCAATGTGTTCCGTGCGAAAGGCAACATGGTGTGTCCGGGTGCCGTAGTTTTGAATGAATTTTTCAGTCGGTCCGGACACCTCATCGCTCACGTAGGAAAATTTTCCTGAGGTAAATACCAGCGCGAAATCATCGGGAGTTAAACGTGTTACACTGGTAATTGAATTCAGGGATTTTACATAGATGGCAAAATCGAACAGGTAGTTGGTATAGATCATAAACTCGATTATGGCGGCGTTACGTTCTTCCGCCTTTACCCGAACGGCCGCATGATCGAGAGGTCCGATATTTTTCAGGTAAGCTTTCTCCGGTTTTGTACACTTCCATTCGTACGGCCGTGATAAATGGGAGCTGTATTTGCCCTTTTCACCTTTCCACTCGATGAATCCGATCGAGTTGCCGGTAAACGGTGACGGGACACTCTGGATGAACGAATAGTTGTCGGTATACGTTATCAGGTCGGAGGAGAATTCTATCCCTCTTGATTTTTGAATGGAAACGTACTTCTCCAGATCGGGTGTCCCGAAAACATACGTTTCGAGACGTGTGTTAGGAATTACGGCTGATTTCGGGAAGGTGTTAAAAGGATTAAACGGATTATATTCTCCTTTACGGGATCTTATAAGAAAATCAGGGGAATTTTCGACCGAAAGTACGCATGTTACATAGTTTGAATCCTCGAATCCATCATTATATGCAAGCCCGGTAAATCCGAGCAGTTCCTCAATTGCGTAACTCTGGTTGGAATGTTCCGTATTGATTACGACACATTCAAGGCCGCCCACAAGCTTATCAAGCCCCGCTTTTTTACGTTCTTCAAGTACTACAGGGATATGTTCCCTGATAAATTCATCACTCGTGCCGAAATCGTAACCGGCCGGTGAAGGTTTGCCGCAGTGTGGGCAGACAATATTGATTGTGGAATCATATACTTTTCTGCAATTGAAACATATTAACATGGTAATAGATCCTGAAATGTTTTAACCTGTTAATGTGTTATTTTAGTAGTATATAATATACTGTCCGATTTTAAAAATATATTTTTAAAACGCTTATCCAGTTAAAACAGCAAACAATGCAGAAATTAATAAAGAGACGGTTCTTAAGTATTTGTTTTTCCATAACTCACCCCCT
>AQSL01000114.1 GCA_000403035.1 Candidatus Latescibacter anaerobius SCGC AAA252-E07
AACGCTTCCCAATCCTGTGCTGAGCTCATTGAGATTTTTCAGAGACGAATATATGGCACATATACGAGACAAAAAATGTCCTGCAAAGGTATGCAAGCCATTAATAAGATATTTTATTGACCCGGAGAAATGCACGGGATGCACCTTATGTGCAGTGAAATGCCCGCAGGAAGCGATTTCCGGAAATAAAAAAGAACCTCATACAATTGATCCGGATAAATGTATTAAATGCGGTATTTGTTCAGAAGTATGCAAATTTGGAGCTGTTATTGTAGAATAACGATAATTGTTTTTTTAAAATAGATTTTGAGTGAGGGAAGATAAAAAATGAAATTGGAAGAAGTGCGGGATATTTTGGAAGCGGAAGTGATTGTTCGAGGCAATTCCACCGACGTGGAAATTATAATGGCATGCGGCTCCGATTTATTAAGCGATGTATTAACATATATTAAACCGAAAGCCCTGCTTTTAACCGGCCTTACCAATTCCCAGGTGGTACGTACTGCAGAGATAGCAGAAATAACCGCCATCTGTTTTGTTCGCGGGAAAAAACCTCAGGATGAGACAATAAAATTAGCCAAGGAAAAAGGATTGCCTCTTCTGGCAACCAGATTTTCCATGTATGTTTCTTGCGGAAGATTGTATAAACATGGGTTACCGGGGTGGGATGATTTAACATGAATCAGGAAAAGGAATTTACAAAGGTTCAGGTATTAGTATATGAATTAAAAGTAAGTGATGCAATGACACGTAATGTGATTACAGCTGCTCCCGAGATTATGATGAGTGAATTGAGAGAAATACTCAGATCGAATAGCATCTCAGGAACTCCGGTAATGGATGGCGAGAAACTGGTAGGAATCATAAGCATCGAGGATGTCATTATGTGGCTGGCAGACGGGGGAATGGACTGCCTTATAAAGGAAAAGATGACCACGGATGTTGAAGCTTTATATGCGGATGATCCTTTGGTTCATGCAGTTAGCAGAATCGGGCAGTCGGGATTTGGCCGTTTTCCGGTTATTGACCGGCAGAATAGGCGATTAGTTGGAATAATTAATAAGGGTGATATTATCAATAGATTACTTCGGGAGTTAGAGACTGATAATCAGGTAGAGAAAATACACCGTTATCGAACAAGCCATATTTTTGAGGATATTAAAGCAGATAAAATAATTCTTACCATTAAATCTCAGGTGAAGGGGAAAGATTTTAGCAGTGCAGGTGAGGTTTCCAGTGGACTCAAGAAAACTCTGGAATGTCTGGGATTTCATCCTCAAATTATTCGTCGGGCAGCGATTGCATCTTATGAAGCGGAAATGAACCTTGTTATTTATACCGAAATCGGGGAAATAACAATTGAAGTGCAGCCCGATGAAATATTTTTTGATATTAAAGATGAGGGTCCTGGCATTCCGGATATCGAAAAGGCTCTGAAGCCCGGTTATTCAACTGCTCCGGAATGGGTCAGAGAACTTGGTTTCGGAGCAGGAATGGGATTAAACAATATTCAGAAATGTTCCAATGAAATGAATATAACATCAACTGTGGGCAAAGGGACTCATTTGAAGTTCAGTATTGACATGAAAACTGATTGATATCAGGCGAGCGGGGCAAGAAAATGATATTAAAAGAGATTATTGAGACGTTGCATTTAGAACTCAGAGGCAAGGTTAATAAAATTGATAATGAGATTAATAAGGGATATTCCAGTGACCTTCTGAGTGATGTAATAGCGAACAGTACAGAAGGAGATTTGTGGATTACATTGCAGATTCATCCCAATATTGTTGCAGTAGCCAGTATGAAAGGATTATCTGGAATTGTGATAATAAACGGCAGAGAGCCTGAGGAAGAAACGATTAAAAAAGCAGAAGAAGAAAATATTCCAATTATGGTAAGCAAGCTGCCGGCATTTGAACTTATTGGTAAACTGTATACTATGGGTATTTCCGGAATCAGGAATAATGTTGACGGCATATAGAATGGATTTGCATATCCATACCTGTCTTTCTCCATGCGGTGATTTAACGATGTTACCTACAGCAATAATTCATGAAGCGAAAAAACGAAATCTGGATGGCATTGGCATATGCGACCACAATACTGCAGAAAATGTTACCGCAGTTAAAAAGGCCGGGGAAAGGGAAGGGCTCCGGGTTTTCGGCGGGCTTGAAATAACAACGAGCGAAGAAGTTCATATTATTGCCCTTTTTGGTGATGATGCCGCATTATGGGAAATGCAGGATATTGTGTATAATCATTTATCGGGCGAGAATGATGAAAATTATTTCGGTGAGCAAATAATTGTTGATGAATATGACACTATTATTGGTATAAATAAGAAACTTCTCATAGGATCTACCGGTCTCGGTGTTAATGAAATTGTCAGGTTAATTCACAACCTTGGCGGTTTAGCTATCGCTTCACATATTGACCGTGAATCATACAGTATTATAGGACAATTAGGATTCATTCCTGAAGAATTATCTCTGGATGCCCTGGAAGTATCCCCGAACTACAGATTACATAATGGTGTAGATAATATGAAATATGGTTTTCCGCTGGTTACCTTTTCGGATGCTCATTTTTTATCGGATATTGGCAAATCATGTACCACATTTTATATAAATGTTCCCTCATTCTCTGAAATTATGATGGCTTTGCAGGGCATTGAAGGGAGGAAAGTGTTGATGTAATATGAAGGTCACGGTAGTCTGAATCCACAACAGAGTTTTTGTGGTTTCTGACTATTCGATCAGAACCTGCACTATTATTTCTACTATGGAAGATTTATCTTTACATATCCTTGACATAGCTGAAAACGCAATTAGAGCTGAGTCCCAAACAATTGAAATTAAGATTTTGGAAGATGAAATCAAGGATCAGGTAACAATCATTATCAAAGATGATGGAAAGGGAATGGATAAGGAAACGGTAAAAAAAGTTTTTGATCCTTTTTTTACCACGAAAAACGGGAAAAAGGTCGGATTGGGAGTCTCTTTGCTGTATCAGGCAGCCAGGCAGGCAGGTGGAGATTTAACCATCGATTCAAAAAAGGGGGAAGGTACAAAAATAAAAGCACTCTTTAAGCTCAGCCACCCCGACATGAAACCTATGGGCAATATTTTAGAGACAATGGCGACTTTAATTACAGGAAATCCCACAATCCGGTTTATTTACGATTATAAAAAGGGAAACGATACTTTTCATTTTGATTCACAAAAATAATGTATTGACTCCCGTGAGTATGTTTTATTCGATATGCATATATTTTGAATAACCAGAATTGTAGAGGATACATTCATATGATTACTTTTGTTATGAATGATAGAGAACTGCAGGTTGAAGAAGGAAAAACTATTCTTGAAGTAGCTCTGGATGAGGGTATAAAAATACCCACTTTATGTTACCATAAGGAATTGGAACCGTATGGAGCCTGCAGGCTTTGTCTGGTTGAAATTATAGCAGGTGATAAACCGGGCCTTCAAGCATCATGTGTCTATAAAGTTTCCGGGGGTCTGGTAGTCAAAACCGATACAGAGAGGGTTATAAAAGCCCGAAAGATTGTGCTGGAACTTTTATTAGCACAAGCTCCTGATTCTGAAAAAATTAAATCGCTTGCGGAAGAATATGGTGTAACCGAAACAAGGATTAAACGGGAGAATACCGGGAATTGTATTCAGTGTGGTCTCTGTGTTCGTGTATGTGCCGAAATTGTCGGAATGAATGCAATAAGTTTTGCCAATAGAGGAATAAAAAGAACGGTGCAAACACCTTTTTATAAAATTTCAGATGCCTGTATCGGATGTGGCGCCTGCGCATATATATGTCCGACAGATGCGATACAAATCGAGGAAGTCGTTTTTTGAGTCCGGCCGGTGAATCTCTTGCTTATATCAAAGAACAGTTGGGTCACCATAGCATAAAAGTTACTGTGGATGTCTGTGGACACCTTGCACCTGAAGGGAATAAAGACGCTGTTGAAAAGCTTGATGATTCTCCAAAAACCGCAACAATTTGCATCCTTTCCCCAATTCCAATAAAACTTGATTGCCCACGGATAGAAAATATGGGGCTCATAGGTTATACGAAGATTTTCTCTGATAATTTTGTTTTTATTACAGTCCCCCTCATCATTTCTACTATGAGTTAAAAATAGTTACTTTCTGAAGAATACCATCCAGCGGGGCCTTCTGCGATTGTAATTCTTTGCGGGCCGGCTTTTTTAATAAGATATTCAATGATTGCTTTCACAACTCGCAAATCTGTGACCAACGCTAAACCGTCAATGTATCTCTCTATTCTCGGTTTTAAGCCCCTTGTGCCATGAAAAGCAGCTTTTGGTAATCCAGGTATACGTACGATATTCGGTTTAATGACAACCCAACTGTCTTTTTTAACAATATTCCTTAAATTTTTTGAAGATTTATCACGGTCAAGAGCAAGCCAGACTATATTACGCACTTGATCAGTAGTTAGCTCCGCATTAAGTGGCGCTGGGTTTGTTAATTCGAAATCATTTGATGCCGCGATCGATACTACTGGTGATAATGGGGTTGCTACATTTTGTGCATTTGCTTCAATAAAACCGTTAATGTCCATGCTGGCAATAAATGAACCAGTAACAAGGGACTGCTTTAAAAATTTTATCCGTTCCATTTTTTACTACCTTAGTTATATACCGTTTAATTGGATCTAATCGATTTTAAATTGAGAAAATATGATTTCTGATAGTATCTCATAAAAAATTATTATCTCGCATTTTATCAGGTGATTCCAACACTATAATATTAATCTTTTCTCTTTACTGATCGTAATTGAATCAGTCATAAAACTTTCGACATTAAACGTAATTTATTTCGGTTTACCTCTCTCAAACCGGATTCTGTATAAATTACCTCTGTGTGCCGTTACCCCGTTTTTCAGAAATAATTTTCTTCGACAAAAGAAACAGTTGCAGTGAATAGAGTTATTATAATAAATAATACTGTTTTTTCATAATCCCCTCCTGCCGGATTGATTTACATTTCAAAGAATGTGAATTTAGATGTAATAATAGGAATCACAATCTGAATAAATTATTACTGAAAATTATTCGAGATAATCCGCTAATATTATCTTGAACCAAACTTAATTTGTGAGAAATGTAAAAAAAAACGGGGGATAGACAGTTGTAGTCCGCTTTACCTTGACAAAACATATAATTCTTATAATATTGAAATAATAACATAATATTTATATATAACAAATATTCATGATATTTAATCCGGGATAATATGATGAAATTTCTTGAAATAGGAAGGTAGTAATGAGAAAAAAATTATTAGCTTTCTGTTCGTTCCTTGTACTGGTTTCCGGGCTTCCGGGAATATCAGAAGCGCAGGGAAGCAACGGAGATTATCCCCCGGGACATCCGGGCAGGTACATTAAATCAACCAATCCTCAGGAATCCGGTTTACCGGAGGCTGCAAAAAAGAACGCCAGTGATTACGGCACCCAAATTACTTTCAGCGGCATCAGTAAATGGGAAACCGACTGGTCGTCCGACGATCAGTGGATTTCATATAACGAAGATGGCGACATCTGGATTGTTTCACCCAACGGCAGTAATCCGTTAAATCTCACCCCGTATCTTTCAGGATACTGTTATCTGCCCTTTTTCACTCCCGACAACAGCGCAGTAGCCTTTACAAGAGAGGATAATACCACGGGGAGCTGTACCATTGAGTCTGTTAATCTTAACGGGCGGAATCTTCAGGTTATCGTGACCGATGCACTGGCGGGGTGCTGGAGCTGGAACGGCAGGTACCTTGCGTACAGGGATTATTCAACATCCGAGCTTGTTCTTTACGATAGCCAAACCGGGTCAACCACGGTTATCGCCGAGGGTGACTTCATGTATGGCAGTTCATGTTTCAGCGCGGACGACGAGTATGTGATTACGGGGATGGAAGCTGAAGACGGCACTATGAAACTTTTCAGCATCCCCCTTGACGGCGGCGAACCCATACAACTGACCTATGGTTCCGGCAGCCACAATTATCCTGACATCTCACCTGATGGAACGTGGGTTCTTTATACCGATACCAATGACTTTACCCTTCATGCGGTCAGTAGAGAAACCGGGCAAACCAAGCCTGTTTTCCCGGAAACAGCGCAGTGGAACTTCATGGGGCGATTTTCTCCGGAGGGTGACAGGTTATGCTATCTTCTCGATGTTGACGGCATAAATGAAGTGTTTGTCGCTGATTTCACCATTATATACACACCAGTCACATTCCCCGACCCGAACCTCGAGGCAGTAATACGTGAGGCGCTGAACAAATACGAAGGGCAGATAACCGATTACGACCTTGCGAAATTGACGGAGCTCAATGCTGAGGAGCGGGACATAAGCGACCTCGCCGGCATCGAGTATTGTGTGAATCTACAGAGTCTATATATGTATAGCAACCAGATCAGCGACCTCAGCCCATTGAGCAATCTGACTAACCTGCAGGCGATGGAGTTGCAAAACAACCAGATCAGTGACCTCAGCCCATTGAGCAGCCTGACTAATCTGGCGAACCTATTTTTGCACTTCAACCAGATCAGCGACCTAAGCCCATTGAGCAGCCTGAACAAGATAATGACTCTATGGTTGGATGGCAACCCGATAAGTGACCTCAGCCCATTAAGCAGCATGACCAACCTCCAGATGCTTTTACTTGAGTGGACTAAAAACATCAGCAACATTACTCCCCTATCGGAACTCAAGAATCTTAATCACCTGAAGCTAAGCGATAACCAAATTGACGATATAGAACCTCTCAGAGAACTCACAAAACTCGGAACCTTGTACATTTACAGTAATAAGATCTCAAACATCGAACCTATCAGCGGGCTTACTAATTTGAATGATCTTTGGCTCGATGGCAACCAGATCAGCGACCTCAGCCCATTGAGCAGCCTGATTAACCTGGCGCACCTGCGTTTGGGCGGAAACCAGATCAGCGACATCAACCCATTGAGCAGCCTGACCAACCTGCAGGATCTGCGTTTGGGCGGCAACCAGATCAGCGACCTCAGCCCATTGAGCAATCTGACCAATTTACAAGGGCTATATTTGCATGAAAACCAGATCAGTGACATCAGCCCATTGAGCAGTCTGACGAATTTACAATCGCTATATTTACATTTCAACCAGATCAGCGACATCAACCCATTAAGCAGCCTGACCAACCTGGTGCAACTGTGTTTAAACAGCAACCGGATCAGCGACCTCCGCCCATTGAGAAACCTGACTAATCTGGAGGGGCTGTCAATGGAAGACAACCAAATCATTGACCTCAGTCCATTGAGCAGTCTGATTAAACTGCAGGAGTTGGATTTGGATCAAAACCAGATCAGCGATATAAGTTCTCTGATAAATCTGACGGATCTGAGAGTTCTCTGGATTGACGATAACCAGATACAGGACATCTATCCCCTTGCAGGGCTGGAAATGATTGGAGAGTGGGAAGGTTGGGTTGAGGTACAAGACGGAGTAAATATTCATCTTGGTCTTTCAAACAACAGGATCAACGACCTAAGCCCACTTTTAGACAACCCCGGAATCGGAGAAGGCGATGGGATTGACCTGAGAGGAAACCCGCTCACCAATGAGGCTTTTAACAATCAAATTCCTGCACTTCGCTATAGAGGGATCAATGTGCTTTTCGACATGATAGCCGGAGAAATTATCTTCCCCGACCTGAACCTCGAGGCGGCAATACGTGATGCGCTGAACAAATACGAAGGGCCGATAACCGAGGTGGACCTTGCGGAATTGACGGATCTCAATGCTTGGGATCGCGACATAAGCGACCTCAACGGCATCGAACATTGTGTGAATCTGCAGTGGCTGGGTTTGGGAGGTAACCGGATCAGCGACATCTCCACCCTTGCCGGACTGACCCAACTCACAGGGCTGTTCCTTGAGTACAACCGGATCAGCGACATTTCTCCTTTGTCCGGAATGACCCAACTCACAGAGCTGCGCCTGTCCGGTCACCAGATCAGTGACCTCACCCCCATTGCCGGAATGACTGAACTGATAGACCTGAGGTTGGACCGCAACCAGATCAGCGACTTATCCCTCCTTGCGGGAATGAACCAACTGACTCATCTGGAACTGGAATCTAACCGGATCAGCGATCTCAGTCCATTGAGCGGCCTGAGCAGCCTGGAGAACCTGGTTTTGCATGACAACCAGATCAGTGACCTCAGCCCGTTGAGCAATCTGGCAAATTTACAAAGGCTAAATTTGGATAACAACCAGATCAGCGACATCAGCCCATTGAGCAATCTGACCAATTTAAATTGGCTAATATTGGCTGCCAACCAGATCAGTGACCTCAGCCCGTTGAGCAATCTGGCAAATTTACAAAGGCTAAATTTGGATAACAACCAGATCAGCGACATCAGCCCATTGAGCAATCTGACCAATTTAAATTGGCTAATATTGGCTGCCAACCAGATCAGTGACCTCAGCCCGTTGAGCAATCTGGCAAATTTACAAAGGCTAAATTTGGATAACAACCAGATCAGTGACCTCAGCCCATTGAGCAATCTGACCAATTTAAATTGGCTAATATTGGCTGACAACCAGATCAGTGACCTCAGCCCATTGAGCAATCTGACGAACATGCAGTCGCTGACAGTGGACTGCAATCAGATCAGCGACCTCAGCCCATTGAGCAATCTGACGAACATGCAGTCGCTGACAGTGGACTGCAATCAGATCAGCGACCTCAGTCCATTGAGTAATCTGACCAATTTACAATTGCTAAATTTGGGTGGCAACCAGATCGGCGACCTCAGCCCTCTCATAAATCTGACGGACCTGAGGTTCTTCTACCTTGACAATAACATAATACAGGACATTTCTCCCCTTGCAGGTATGAAAATGATTGGAGAGAGGGAAGGTTGGGAAGTTTGGGTTTGGGAACGAGACGGTGTCAGGATTCATCTTGGTCTGTCAAACAACCGGATCAGCGATGTAAACCCACTTTTAGACAACCCTGGAATCGGAGAAGGAGATGGGATTGACCTGAGAGGAAACCCGCTCACTGATGAAGCCAACGAAACACACATCCCTGCCCTTCAAGCAAGAGGAGCGCATGTGCTTTTCGATCCGCCCGGAGCAGTGACCATCCCCGACCCGAACCTCGAGGCGGCAATACGTGAGGCGTTGAACAAACCGGAGGGGCCGATAACCGATGATGACCTTGCGGTATTAACGGATCTCAATGCTTCGGAGCAAGGCATAAGCAACCTCGCCTGCATCGAGTATTGTGTGAATCTGCAGGGGCTGAGTTTTGACGGCAATCAGATCAGCGACATCAGCCCATTGAGCAATCTGACCAATTTACAAGGGCTATCTATTATTAACAACCAGATCAGTGACCTCAGTCCATTGAGCGGCATGACTAACCTGGAGTTGCTGGAAATGGGCAACAACCAGATCAGTGACCTCAGTCCATTGAGCAGCCTGACTAACCTCCAGGCGCTATATATGTATGGCAACAACCAGATCAGTGACCTCAGCCCGTTGAGCAACCTGATTAACCTGGAGGAGCTGGTAATGGACGGCAACAACCAGATAAGCGACTTCAGTCCATTGAGCAATATGGCATATTTAGAATATCTAAGTTTGAATGGCACTCAGATCAGCGACCTCAGCCCATTGAGCAATCTTACTAACCTCAGGAACCTCTACCTTGACAATAGCCAGATACAGAATATCTCTCCCCTTGTAAATCTGACAAAGATTGGAGAGGAAAAAGAGGAGGAGCGATGGGGTACTTATGAACGAGACGGAGTTAATATTCATCTTGGTCTTTCAAACAACCTGATCAGCGACATCAGTCCTCTGGTGAGCAATACCGGAATCGGAGAAGGCGATGGGATTGACCTGAGAGGAAATCCGCTCAGCATTGAGGCTTATAACAATCAAATTCCCGCCCTTCAAGCAAGAGGGGTCGATGTGCTTTTCGATTTGCCCGGAGCAGTGACCTTCTCAGACACGAACTTTGAGGCGGCAATACGTGAGGCTTTGGGCAAACCCGAAGGGCCGATAACAGAGGAGGACCTTTCAAAATTGACAGAGCTCTATGCTTCAGAGAAAGGCATACGTAATCTCACCGGCATCGAGCATTGTGTAAATCTGCAGAATCTGAATTTAAACAGCAACCAGATCAGTGACCTCGGCCCATTGAGCAGTCTTACCAATCTGGAGAGCCTGGCTGGTTTGAATCATAATCAGATCAGTGACCTCAGCCCATTGAGCGGTCTGACCAAACTGGAGAGCCTGAGTTTGTCTGACAACCAGATCAGTGACCTCGGCCCATTGAGCAATCTGACCAATTTAAATTGGATGCATTTGGATGCCAACCAGATCAGTGACATCAGCCCATTGAGCAGCCTGACCAGGATACAAAAACTGTATTTGGGGCAGAACCAGATAGAAGACCTCAGCCCATTGAGCAGCCTGACCAGCTTGGTGGAACTGGGTTTGGGCAATAACCGGATCAGCGACATCAGCCCATTGAGCAATCTGAGCAATTTACAATGGCTATCTTTATATGGCCACCAGATCAGCGACCTCAGCCCATTAAGCAGCCTGACCAACATGCTGGATCTATGTATGGACAAAAACCAGATCAGCGACATCAGCCCATTGAGCGACCTGACCAATTTAGATTGGCTATCTTTGCAGCAGAACCAGATAGAAGACATCAGCCCATTAAGCGGCCTGAGTAACCTGAGGACGCTGTCAATGGGCGCCAACCAGATCAGCGACCTCAGTCCATTGAGCGACCTGACTAACCTGCTGGATCTGGATATGTCGGAAAACCAGATCAGTGACATCAGCCAATTGAGCAATCTGACGGACCTGTGGTTCCTCCACCTTGACAATAACCAGATACAGAATGTCTCTCCCCTTGCAGGGCTGACAAAGATTGGAGAGGAACCAGAGTGGGTGCAATCGATCGATATTGATGAACGAGAAGGAGTCAGGATTCATCTTGGTCTGTCAGACAACCGGATCAGCGATATCAGTTCTTTAGTTAGTAACACCGGAATCGGAGAAGGCGATGGGATTGACCTGAGACTAAACCCGCTCAGCAAGGAGGCCCACGAAACACACATCCCCGACCTTCAAGCAAGAGGAGCGTCCCTGCTTTTCGATCCGCCCGGAGCAGTGACCATCCCCGACCCGAACCTCGAGGCGGCAATACGTGAGGCGCTGAACAAACCGGAGGGGCCGCTAACTGAGGAGGACCTTGCGGGATTGACGGAAGAACTCGATGCTTCAAAGCGGGACATAAGCGACCTCACCGGCATCGGGCATTGTGTGAATCTACAGAGGCTAATTTTGCAGAGCAACCAGATCAGCGACATTAGTCCTTTGAGCAATCTGACCAATTTATATTGGCTATGGTTGGATGGCAACCAGATCATCGACCTCAGCCCATTGAGCGGCACGAACAACCTGGTGGACCTGAATTTGAACGGCAACCAGATCATCGACCTCAGCCCATTGAGTAATATGACCAATTTACAATCGCTACATTTGTTTTCCAACCAGATCGGTGACATCAGCTCATTGAGCAATATGACTAATTTAATAATGATAAGGTTGCATAACAACCAGATCAGCGACCTCAGCCCATTGAGCAGCCTGACCAGCCTGGTGAGCCTGGAATTGAACGGCAATCAGATCAGTGACCTCAGTCCATTGAGCAGCCTGACCAATTTGCAATTGCTATATTTGCATATCAACCAGATCAGCGACCTCAGTCCATTGAGCGGCCTGACTAACATGCAGCAGCTGATAGTGGACGTCAATCAGATCAGCGACATCAGCCCTTTGAGCAGCCTGACCAACCTGGAGTGCCTGTCAATAGTTGGCAACCAGATCAGCGACATAAATCCTCTGGTAAATCTGACGAACCTGGGAATCCTTTACCTTGACGATAACCAGATACAGAATGTCTCTCCCCTCGTAAGTCTGACAAAGATTGGAGAAGAAGGAGAGGGGGAGCGATGGGGCACTGATGAACGTGAAGGAGTCAATATTCATCTTGGTCTTTCAAACAATCAGATCAGCGACATCAGTCCTCTTGCGAGCAACACGGGAATCGGAGAAAACGATGGGATTGACCTGAGAGGAAATCCGCTCTCTAATGAGGCCCATGAAACACAAATTCCTGACCTTCGGAATAGAAAGGTCAATGTGCTTTTCGACCCAAGACATGGAGAAATTTTCTTCGCCGACCTGAACCTCGAGGCGGCAATACGCGAAGTGCTGAACAAGCCCGAAGGGCCGATAACCGAGGAGGAGCTTGCGGAATTGACGGATCTCGATGCTATGAATCGAGACATAAGTAACCTCACCGGTATCGAGCATTGTGTGAATCTGCAGGGGCTGGAAATTGACGGCAACCATATCAGCGACATCAGCCCATTGAGCGGCCTGACCAGCCTGGTGAACCTGTATTTGCATGAAAATCAGATCAGCGACCTCAGCCCATTGAGCAGCCTGACTAACCTGCATGGGCTATATATGGGTAGCAACCAGATAAGTGACCTCAGTCCTCTCATAAATCTGACGAACCTGAGAGTTCTCTACCTTGACGGTAACCAGATACAGGACATTTCTTACCTTGCAGGGCTGGAAATGATTGGAGAGGGGGAATATTGGCTTGATGAACGAGAAGGATTCGAGATTCACCTTGCTCTTTCAAACAACCGTATCAGCGACGTCAGCCCCCTGGTGAGCAACACCGGAATCGGAGAAGGCGATGGGATTGACCTGAGAGGAAACCCGCTCAGCACCTCCACATTACCGAAAATACAGGAGCTTCAGAATAGAGGAGTCACCATTCTGTACGGTGTGGTTTCCGGGGAGCCTGACATTTCGCTTTCGGTGCTTACCCATGACTTTGAGAATGTCCGTGTGGACACTTCATCCGATTGGACGCTGACGGTTTCGAATGTGGGGACAGCGGATCTCTTTGTGTCAAACATAAGCTCTGACAAACCGGATTTTAAAGTTGACAGTACATCATTCACTGTTCCGTCGGGTAATAGCCATGCGGTGACGATAACCTTCAACCCGACCAAAACCGGACCACAGAGCGCCGCGATTACGGTTACAAGCAACGACAGTGATGAGAATACGGTTGCGGTAAGTGTGAGTGGAACCGGCATAACGCCTGAAATCACGGTAACGTCTCCTAACGGCGGCGAGGTGTGGGAAGTAGGGTCGGTACAGAATGTTACGTGGGATTCACAGGGTGTTGCTCAGGTTCGAATCGAATACTCTACAGATGGAGGCGGTAACTGGAATCTCATCGTTGACCGGACTGATTCCGCCCCGGGTTCGTATCAATGGGATATCCCTGATATTGAGTCGTCTTCATGCCTTGTGAGGATAACAGATACGAGTGACGACACCATCACCGATGAGAATGACAGTATTTTCACTATCTCACGTATGCCGTTTATCCAGGTTACCGCTCCCATGGAAGGCGATTTATGGATGGAGGAAAGCGCTCAGACTATCGAGTGGAAGAGCAGCAGTGTGAGTGAAATAAATATCGAATACTCCACTGACGGCGGCGGTTCCTGGACAACGATTCAGACAAACGTGAACGCATTCGATCCCAATTTTTACTGGACGGTTCCTGAAGATGAATCGGATACCTGTATCATCAGGATAAGCGATGTATCAAATCCTGAAATCAGAGATGAAAGCGGGATTTTTAAGATCACCACAAGCGACTACATAACGATCACATCACCTGCCGCGGATGACAAATGGTCGGTAAATACTGAAAAGGAAATCAAGTGGGAAGTTAAAGGTGTTGCGAACGTATCTATAGAGGTGTCCTACGATGATGGTAACACCTGGGCGGAGATGTTAGCCGGAAGTGTAGATGCCTCTACAGGATCATATAGCTGGATAGTGCCGGACACGCCGAACGACCGGTGCCGTATTCGGTTTGCCGATACCTCGAGACCTGATAAGGTATTCTTTATCACCGAACCGTTTGAAATTATTCGGCCGGAGGTGAAAATAGCTCACATGCCGAAGACCGCGGCGCAGGAGAACGAGAAGATAATCTTTACTGTAACAGTCACTTCCACTACAGAAGTCGAATCTGTAATCTTTTGCTACAACAAGATGGGCGAAAGCGAGTCAATGGTAACCTATCCCATGGAATTGACTGTTGATAATACATATTCCTATACCCTGCCGGTCGGTGTGTTTATTGCGCCGGGGATAGAATATCATATTATCGCCACGGATGTTAACGGTATCGAAGCCCGCTCGCCTGTCGATGTCGGATTTCATTCCATAAATGCCCGGATCTCAGACGTTAAATCCAAGAACGAGGTTTATGGTGGATCTGAACAGACCGCTTACAGGATGATATCGATACCGTTTTATCTTAATGCGACTTCGATTGTCGACCAGTTAATGGACACGCTACCGCCCGGTAAAATGGGCGCGAACTGGCGTCTGTTCAGGTATCCTGCCGGAAGTACGACTCCTCAGGAATATCCTGACATTGAACCGTTTTTACCGGGACGCGCTTTTTGGCTGATTTCGGTTGACAATTTTATTCTTAAAACTCCCGAAGGCAAGACTGTACCGACTGACGAGCGTTTCAGGATAGATTTGAAATCCGGGTGGAATGATATTGCGAATCCATGGATGTTCGATATTTCCTGGGACAACATGGAAAATCCCGGCAATGCCAGGCTCAGCGCTCTGTATACATATGAAGGACAGTGGTCGGATCCCACAAATCCACCAAAAATACTGAAGCCGTGGAAGGGCTATGCAATCAAGAATCTGGAATCCAGTACCAAGTTAATTTTCCTGCGTACGGAATCGATGGTAGAAAAACCCGCGGTTGCCCAGGACACCGAAATCTGGAAACTGACCATCAGGGCATCGGCTGGAGAAGCGAAGGATACTGCGAATCACCTCGGTGTGCGGTCAGATGCTAAGGTGGAGTGGGACCGATACGATCATGTCGAGCCCCCGCCGATTGGAGAATATGTATCGGTCAGTTTCCCGCACCATGACTGGGAACAGTACCCGTACGATTATACCGTTGATTTCAGGCCTCCTGATAGTACCATATTATGGGATTTTGACGTTAAAACCAACATATCCAGAGAAACAGTTACAATTAACTTTGAGGGTATGGAAAACTTACCTGAAGAGCATTATGTTAAAGTATTTGACCGTGATACCAAACATGCCGTTGATGTTAATAATAACACGTTTCGTTTTATTTCCGAAAAAACCATTACAGAACGGCATTTCATGCTTGTTGTCAGTGATACAGATAAGCCTGAACTGGAAGAATATGAATCGAGGCCAGAACGGTTTGTTACGGCAATGTGCTTTCCGAATCCTTTTAATCCACAAACCACTATTCGTTATGAACTATCAATGTCTGGAAAGGTTGTCATCTCAATTTACAACACACTGGGTCAGCAGGTAAAGCATTATGATATTGGCAACAAAGACCAAGGAGTGCATGAAATTGTTTTCGATGCTTCTGCCCTGACATCTGGTATCTACTTTTATCGTGTGGATGCCGGATATGCTTCTTTGACGGGGAAAATGCTGTATATTAAATAAATATTTTAGCCAAATCATATAGTTTTCCTTCAGTTTTGCACATCGCGGCAACTACTTTCGTACCAGTTAATTGGAACTTCAATAGGCTCCCTATTATGCTTAATATGCGATTTTTTTCACAAATGGATTAAGTTAGGTTTTGGGATATGAACGTGGATTGTGAGGCATCAATGCAAGATTAATTTGAATAAAGGCAATATTATAGTATACTGGGTAAGATATTGTGAGAATTATAAGCTATGAATACTCTATTCATGAATCTATATGGTATTTGCTTGATAGGGTAAAAAGCAACAAGTATGTGGGGAATATTGTGGTAAAAATATTAAAGGATTTGATGCTATTTGCCTAAGTCCTTGTTTTATATGGCGGGGCAGACGAGACTCGAACTCGCGACCCACGGCGTGACAGGCCGTTACTCTAACCAAACTGAGCTACTACCCCTTCAATTTTCAAAAGTAAAAATATAAATCTTTTTCAGGTTAATGTCAATATAAAAGGTGCCTGTTGAAAATCCTCGTTATTAATGACTAATATTTATAGCCGAAAATTCCATTTCACGCTGAACCAGGACAGGTAAATACGTGTCAGAAAATATGTGAAATAGAGGCAATGGTGTGAATTGTGAACTTTTCTTGAGTTTTTGTATGTGCAGAGTCCATAACGCTTTTGATTGTTATTTAATGATTTACGATGAATGCTGAATAACATTTCATCCTGCCTGACAGGCCGATTTTGGATGTTGTATTTAATGAAAACGTATGTCGAAAATATCCTACGGTTGGTTCACCTTCCTTCGAGTAACTGTTGCGTCCATAAAAGACGGTATATAATCATATTTCATCGCCTGTTTCATTCAGGATTTCCGAATCGTCCGAAATAGAGGAACGTGACCGGTTTTCCGGATATATTGAAGTGAGCATGCGGCGTCCGGTCATCCGGCGGAATCATAAACGCGGTTCCCGGTTCGAGTCGACGCAGCTGCTTGCCGAGAAGGATATGGATGTCACCATCGATCGGGCACCAGACCTCCTCATCGCCCGTGCCGTGACTGTGCGGCTGTGAGAAATCGCCGGGCATGATGGTCACGGTTAAAAAGTATTTCAGATCCGAGAGACCTTCATTCTGCCGGATAAGCCATTTGTTATGGTTCACCCAGTGGGCGGTAATCGTATGGTATGGCTCGAGGTTTGTGTCTCTCCAGACGATGTGGTCTCCGGGTGTAAATCCATTGTGAACCGGTTCGACGAGGTGATACATCGTGAGGTCATTTTTGCCGGTGTTTTCCAGAGTGAACGTTACTCCTTCGGGGATGAGCACACCAATACCCGGATAAAGAGCAAATGTTTCCCCGCCACCCGTGATGGTGCCTTTCCCGTCCACTATGTAAAAAAGCTCCTGTTCACCGTCCGGAGTCACCGGAGTCGTCTCGATTTGTGGATAGAGCGTAGCATGGGCAAACCGCCTGATTGTTTTAAACACGGCTCCACGGGTTGTCGGTGTTCGGGGGTCACCGGGGCATCTGGTGAAAACATCGCGTTCGATGAGTGCGCCATGCACCGTTACCGGCGGGGACTCTTTCCCGTTTCGGATAAACATGTCGATGTTCACATCACGGTCAGGGTTGTAAGGACTGCCTTCGAGCATGCTGTAAGGTTTCTGTTCTCCGGGACCGGACTTCATCATCCAGAAAACTTTAATCGTGCGGTCGGAAATGTTAATATTAGCATGAGGTGAGATGCCGTCGGGCGGAACTTTGTAAACAGTACCTGCGGGAAAATTGCGCATTTTCTTCCCGAGCAGGATCCGGGTATCATCGCCCCTGATAGAGAGCCATATCTCCTCAGAGGCCTCGTTGTGGCTGTGGGGCTGGGACATGGTAAGAGGTGCAAAATATACCGGCCGGCACCCTGTCAGCACAGCGAGCCCGTCCTCCTCTGAAAACAAGCTGTTGCTTCCGATGTGTGACCAGTGACCGGGGCGTTCGGTGAGCGGTCGGCCATACTCGTCTTTGACCACGAGCTCTGTGTTTGGTGTGAATCCGCCCGGTATCGGCTCGGTGATAATGTACATGGCGAGGGGATCATCTCCGCTGTTTTCCATGGTAAAAGAGACATCAGGCGGGATGAGAAGTCCGATACCGTCACGGAGTTCGGCTGTTTTACCACCGCAGGTAATACTGCCGCGGCCTTCGTAGACGAAACAGATTTCCTGCTCGCCCGAAAGTGTCGCCGGTATCGTTTTTTTATGCGGCGGAATAAACGCGTGACTTACTGCTTTTACCCCGGTGAGCACAGCGCCTTTGGACTCCGGGCGAAGAGGATTGCCGCTCCGAAGGGGACTGAGAAGTTTTGTCCGGTACAGCGCCCCGCGGACTATTTCAGGGGGGCGTTCATTGCGAGATGCCATAAACTGGTCAATATCCGGATCAACTTCCGGATCATAGGGTTTGGGATTCAGGGCGTTCCAGAGGGTTTCCTCAGCTCCGCAGAAAACTGCACCGATACACATCAAAATCACCACATATCTCCAAACGTTTTTCATCTGACATTCTCCTTTCATCCTTGGCTATACACTGTTCTATCTTTACTGAAATTATATCGAAGGGTTATAGAAAGTCCATGTTCACATTCCCCGAATAAACTGTATGATGTTTGTTGCTGTCAAGAGCATGGGAATCATTATTATTCATGTTGCGGTAACGGTGGTTTCTGATCGGCAGGTAGCGAGCTTTTATAAGCGAAACCTTCTGTTTTTTCTTCGAATTCAACACGTGCTTTCTTAATAACTTTTTTATCCATGAAAACCTCGATTGAACCAGCGGCAAGCACTTTTGCAGCGGTGTTCATTGCTTTATACCCAATGGTTGAAGCAGAGCATGAGACCACTGCCCAGCTATGCCATGGTATGCCGGCCGGCGCAGAAACAATTTTCAATTCCCCGGCAGTGGGAACAATCCAGCTCACATCGGCAATATCGGTCGAGCCTCCACCGATAGTTTTCGGCACCTCAAACGGTTCGATATCTGTTGTTATTCCCTCTTCCGGAATACCCAAATATTTCTGCATTTCTTGTGCAAATAGTTGTTCCTCTTCCGTAAACTGCGGAGTTCCGATTTCACGTAAGTTCCGGTAAAGAATTTCTGTAAGAGTACGATTGGCATTAAACTGATATACCCCGGTAATCAGGTTGATTTCCATCGTAGTATCGGTCATGAGGGCTGCTCCTCTGGCACAGTTGAGTACGCGTTCATACATATGTTCAACGCCTTCACGATCAACATCACGGACGAAATACCAAACCCGGGCATAGTCCGGAACAATATTAGGAGCCATGCCGCCGTCTTTCACCACATAATGCATACGAACGGTCGGTTTGGCATGCTCACGGAGATAATTGACCCCGATGTTCATCAATTCAACCGCATCAAGTGCGCTCCTGCCGTTCCATGGATCCATAGCGCCATGAGCCGTCTTGCCCCGAAAAACAATCTCAAAATTATTCATCGCCAGAGTGGAACCAAGATTCGCATCGTTTTTTGTCCCCGGATGCCATGAAAAGCAGGCATCGAGATCATCAAACAATCCGGCTTTCGCCATATAAATCTTCCCGACAAGCGTTTCCTCGGCCGGGCATCCGAATACTTTGAGGGTACCTTTGATTTCATGATTTTCCATAACATTCTTGACCGCCAGAGCAGCGGCAATACTAGCTGCTCCAAAAAGATTATGTCCACAGCCATGGCCTGGAGCTCCGATTATTACTTCCTCTTTCCGGGTAAGAGAAGGTTTCTGGGAAAGACCTGGTAATGCATCGTATTCGGCGAGAATTCCAATGACCGGTCGTCCCGAACCATACGTTGCAATAAAAGCAGTCGGCATGTCCGCTACTCCGCGTTGAACGCTGAGTCCGCCTTCCTCGAGAAGACCTGACAGATACTTCGCTGATTGATACTCCTCTAACGAAATTTCGGCAAAACCATGTATTGCCCGTGCAGATTCCTCGAAACGGGACTGGTGGGCATCGATCCATTCGATTGCTTCCTGTTTGTAAATCTTCGCTTGATTTTGCGCGTAAGCGGTTCCGGGTATGATGAGTACAATGCAGAGAATACTAATCTGTTTATGCAGTAAAATCATCGTTACTGTCCTCTTTTTTTAAAAATTTAAAGAAAGAATACATAACTTGAATGATACTGAATTACTACTGTGTTATGGAACGTGGATTATTTGTGAATCTGAAAAAGTCGTAATCAGGATTTATTGGATTTTGCAGATTATTATGTTAGTATGAGATATTTATCTGCATTCCAATGTTCATTTTATTATTATTCTTGCAGGGACTGATTTTAACTGATATTCCCTGTCAGTAGTATCCGGTAAAATTATACTTTAAAACATATAAACCTATTTAAAGACTAGTAATTACAAATTATAAGATAATTAATGGATACATAATTTGCTTCATGAGCATGTTTGTTTTTTTCGCCCCCTTTCCGGGCTTACGCCCGACTTTCCCCCGGA
>AQSL01000115.1 GCA_000403035.1 Candidatus Latescibacter anaerobius SCGC AAA252-E07
CATTGAAATAATAACAAACCAGAAAGGAATCCGAAGCATAAAATCACCGGAAAGCATATTCTCAATTGCAGTTGCATGTATTTCCATACCGGGATAAGATTCAATATGTGTAAACGGAGTTGATTTCAAGTCGTATAAGCCCGCAACATTTGAACCAATAATAATGATTTTATCCTTGAAAGCTTCATGTGGTATTATGGGGGGGGTCACCGTTTTCCCGGAGAGACGATGCAAGTACCGCATGATATGAATAATAGGTAAAAACGCCCTCAGGACCCCCTTTCCCGTACCAGTTCAAAAGAAACATACCTTCTTTGTCGATTAACTTACTATTCTCAAATTGTTCTAAGTCCATGAACTTATGTGTTTGATTATCCACAAAATCACGTGCAATAGTAAATCCTATGGAAGGTGTGTACTTTTCGCGAAACTTAAATAAAAGAGGGTATCTGCGTACCATACCGCCTTTTTCTGTGGTGAAATTTACAAAACCCAAACCTGCCGCCCCTTTTGATAAAACCGGCAGGGGGAAAACAGCGGTTTCATAATTATGAAGATGAATATTTTTAAAAGTATACGTATCTGAAAGATATATTTTTTCATCCATGGCTTTTTGTACAATGGAATCCTGAAAAGAAGCGGCGAGGTATGTCATCCCTGATTCTTCAATGGCGTGTCCAAAATCTGCATCGCAATTTTCTCCCGGTGAGGCATTGGTGCGGTCAATGTCGGGATCAGAAAAAATGATATCAAATACGATAGCTTTTGCGCCGCAACCGGATAAATAGCGAACCAGTTGGGCATGATATTCCCGGGGCCACGGCCATTTAATTTCCATGTTATCGACAACAAAATCCAAACTTTTTTGATCGATACAAACAACAACGACATTTTCACGTTTGACAGGAGTATGCCTTCGAATATTGAAGAGCACATCATATATCTTCCAGTTAAGAAAATCCAGTGAATGAATATGAGAGAAAATGATCATTATAAGAACAATGATACATGTCAGGGCGACATTATAGAGGAAAATTTTTTGTGATAACGGCTTTTTTTTCATCGGATGTTTCTTTATAATGGTGTATTGAAAAGCATTATAAAATTATTTCAGACTTTCATGAAAACTTCAAAGATAAGTGCAATACGCTGATTTACATGCTCTTACGTCTGGTCGACGGAACCAATGACAGTAGTACACGGTATACATTTCATGCCGGAGTATGTGAAAAAGATACTTTCGCAACTCTCGTACACTAATATACTATATTATCACGATAACGGCTGAAAAATCAAGGATTTTTTTAAACCCAGGATATTGTGTGATTTTTCATACTTTTCGATTCATCTACATTTGATTCTTAAATAGACTTGATTTGTCAGCAGTATTTTAAATATAGTATAATAAATCAATAAGTTATACTATTTAATTACTATTCCTCCTAGTCTTCCAAGCTTTTCTGTTGGAATCAGTTTAAACATCGTGCTTGATGTGGCGTTTCATCATATCGGGGAAAACTCCATTTCCTTTAGAAGTGTGGTGATAAACTATCATGATCAGTATTTATGCTGTCAAGGGTCAGCGCGAAGCGTTGATTTACAAGCCCTTGACAGCAACAAACGATATATATTTCATTACAGGGTGCGTGAAAAAGGACTTTTTCACCGCCCTCTTAGAAGCAAGACAATAATACCTATCTAACCCTCATAAAAAAGGCGCCCTTCAGGACGCCTTTTTCGTTTGCAACCGTGGAAATCAGTAGAAATATCTTTATCTTGTTTCCCCTGTATTATATAGAAGGAGCTTTTTAATATTTTTATCCCTGAATCACGCGGTAGCATTATTGATATAAATATTAAGAAATTTTTGTGCCAATAAATAAAAATGAGAGATATTTCCCGGTATGATATTATTAATATTATAAAATTCAGTATGTTACAAAAATATTTCTATTGATATAAATGAAGTTTGATATATAAAAGAGGTGATAAATCATCATGAAAAAGGAGAAAATATTACATAAAGTATGATTATTTATTCCTTTTTTCAAACATTATCATCATATTCCTTGAGATGTATATAATGAATGCCGTGTTCTTTTTTCGTCGTAAAACATGGAATAATTTCATAATACTATTTGAAACTGCTGTCTGTTAAGCGAGTGTTAATTATTATTCTGTAAAGAAAGGACTTTAATTCTGATGAGTATACATGGAGTATAAAATGGGTGGGATTGAAAATTATAAGTATAAATTTTGCCTGAAAATATCTATATCATGAATTGTTATATCCTTACCAGTCATACTTATATATTTACTATTCTCAAGCTGTTTTAGAACTCTTGTGACAGTTTCACGTGTGGCACCAACCATGCTGGCAAGTTCCTGATGACTTGGTCTGGATTTTATTAATACACCATCATCTATTTTTATGCCTCGTTCTTTTGACAATTGAAGAAGAATACCTGCAATACGGCCGGTTACTTTCAAAAAAACAAGATTCCCAATAAATTCGTCCGCATTACGTAATCTTGTCGTAAGTTCTTTAAGAAGTTTGAGCGCAATTCTTGGATTTTTCTCAACCACATTTTCAAAATCATTTCTTCGAATAAGTATTAATTCAGAATCTTCATTAGAAACAACCGTAGCTGATCTTGGTTTTCCATCGAGAAGAGACATATCTCCAAAAAAATCACCTTTATGTAAGATTGCTAAAATAATCTCTTCTCCGCTTTCAGAAAATTTTGTAACTTTAACTTTTCCTTTTACAATGATATATAATGTATCGCCCTTTTCATTTTCCACAAGAATGATATTATTCTTTGGATATTTTTTAATAAACGACTGTCTATTAATAGCATCCAATTCTTCATCGTTAAGTGACGAGAAAAGCGGAACGAGTTTAAGATAGTTTATCATTTAATAACCCATGATTATTTCAAGGTTTTATATAATATTAAAATATAAATGATTTTTGCACTCGAAAGCAATATTAAATTTTTTTAATATGGTTTTACACAATTATCACACGGTGAAATCAGGGAATTATAAAAGTCAAAACTGTTCTATTTGACTCCTGAAATTGCATATACCTTTTCATACCGATTTTGGAAGGTAGACCGTGTGTTTTAAGCAAAAAAAAGCACTTATACAATTACTATAAGTGTTATAAAAATATATTGGCTGCCCCGCAGGCCTGTTTCACGATGAAGGTTTATTAGGTCGTTTGCTGAGACAAAAAAATGGTTCGTATTTTCATACTACAAGCATAGTTTGGGAATAATGAAACGTACTGTTGAGAGCTTGTGTTTATCAACTGTCTCAGAAATGTCAGCACAGGAGTATTTCTTTTCGTCCTATCAATAAACATGTTCCTTCTTGCATGTGCATTGTGTTGCTTTTTGCATCATTTCTCATTTTTCCATGCCATTATTTTCATGAAAATAGATGCAAACAAATAAGCTTTATAATTATAAATACCTTAAATGTGTTCAAAAATATTGATTATTATTGACGGATTTTCCACTCTGCCACATATTGAATCAGGGCATTGAACGCTCCCCTCTAATATTCCAATAAGATATTATATATACGGAAGTTAGAAATAATTGTAGTGCTTTCTCTGAAAAAAGTATCACCGGAACTCATTGTACCTGACAGATACAAGCATCGGGGACAGGATTACAATTGAAATGAGCGTTTTACTCCTGAGATTACTCATCGGAGGAGGTGTTCGGATATGGTTAAAAACAGATTACTTGTTGTGGAAGACGATTTAAATCAAGGGTATTTGTATGAACAGGAGTTAGAAGATGATGGGTATGAAGTTGTTGTTGCCCATACCGGTCGGGAAGCTCTGGAAATGTTCAACAGGGACTCATTTGACCTTGTGATTCTTGATATTGGTTTGCCGGAAATGGACGGTCTCGAAACATTAGGCCGCTTACTTGGAATTGACAATACAATTCCGGTTATTCTCAATACCGCCTACCCTTCATATAAAGACAATTTTATGAGCTGGGCAGCCGATGCATATGTCGTGAAATCCTCGGATCTCTCGGAATTGAAAGAAAAGATAAAAGAGTCGGTTTCAAGAAGAACAGTATAAAATCCCCGGTGTAACAGGCACTCCATAAGAAACTGAACAGTATGCTGTGTCAGTTTCACTCTCTCCGGGGAAAATGCCCTTTTTTCGTTTGTATTCGAGCTGTCAGGCGATATTGAAATTGAATTGGTGACTTTATGCATGGCAAAATTGAATCATATATTGAAAAATGAAATGGTTTTAATTTATATATTTTTAATGACCCTGCAACAAATCTCTAAATTCCAAATAACCAAGAGAAACTATTCGGTTGACTAAATCAAATGCAGATTTACGAGCTTTTTCATCTGCACTTTTTAAAGAATTTGATAGTATTTTTCTCGCATCATCTTTCCAATGATAAATAATCCAACCTTTTTCATCACCTTCAATTATTGATGATAAACAATTAACAGTTGCTAATGGATGATTATCACTAATTGTACTTAACCACTTTATAACAAAACGATCCATTTCCACTTTTTTGTATAATTCCAAAACTTTTTTTAACTGCTGAAGCATCCATTCAATTTCAAACTTAACATCAATAAACCAGGAACCAAATGATGTTAACTCTTTTTCAAAATCTTTTAGTTTGCCAGATTCAGCAATAGATAGGCGTTTTTCCCATAGATTTTTTAATCGAGGCTTCACTCTTTCATCAGCTTCTTTGAGGTTTTTACCAATGAAATCAATTGCATGAGCTCGTAATGAGCCGGAGGCTTTTTTATATAACACTGGTAAAAGAGTGTCGGGATCATCCATACTGATTTCACCATGCCAGTAGAGAACCATCAGGTGTTCAATAAGCCGTTCGTCAGTTCTCCCCATACCATCTTCTTCTTCAAAATCTGTTATATGGTCAATTGCAAATATATACTTATCCTTTAATAAAATAAATGCTTTATTATGAGGATTGTTGAATTTTATATAGGATTCGAATGCTGCATTAAAGTAACGTAGCCGATCTTTATAGCAAGGAAAAATATCATTGAGATGGTCTATCGTCCATTGTTCATCGGTAGATGCAAGGGTATGAAAATACACTCCATAGACCGATCGAATTGACAGTTTTTTTTCTTGCTTTTGTTCAAGGTGCCTTTCTAGACACTCTCGCACTTTCTGTAATTTGTCAAATCCCTGAGTAATATTACAATTATTCTTTACCCATTTGATATAATGAAACACATTCACCATTGCCGATCCACGAACGGTATTAATTGCCCGTGTGAACGGAGCAAATGACTCATCATTTTCGTCTTCATCAATAGGATTTGGATCATCAGTCAGTTTTTCAATAATTTCCCATACAATTTCTTTATGTTTAAAAGGGATTATATTTTCTTTTTTTAAACTTTCTTCAAGTAATGCTGAAATAGCTTTCCTCGTCCATCCCCAACCGGGATTATATTTCCCATAATAACCCCAATTCAAATTCTCATCACGATCCTGCTCGACAACCCATTTACATAAATCAAAAACAGGGAACCAATAAGATTCTTTAAATTTGTTATCACTTTTTATTGCATTTCTTAAGCCACGTAACATTCCATCAATACAAGCCGGAGGCAAACCTTTAAATTTTTCTGTATGTGATGAATATTTATCCGGTTCTTGTGATGCAGAATCTTCTAAGATTCGTGCATATCCTTCCAGTATATCATTATCTTCATGTAAATTTGTTCTCTTTAATTCGGTGCGGAAGTACTCAATCATTTTATCAAAAGGCATTGAGGAAATTTCTTTTTGATTTTTCGGCGTTTGAAATCCTGAAAAACCGACCGAATCAAAATACACTAATAAATCAGGATGCTCTTTTGCCTCAAATTCTTTACTCAACTCTTCAAATTTTTTTTCCCATTCCCCAGCTAAGTGTTCTCGGACAGGATACAATCTATCAAATATCATGCGTCTGTTTCTTTTGGTTTTTTCTTCTTTTGGGGTATATTTGTCCCATTTAACCATTTCATTAACATAATCAAAATAAATATTTTTTGCTTCTTGGTTTAAATTACCGAAACATTTCTCTAATAAGTGGAAAATCTCTGTATGAAGATAAATATTACCATAGTTTTTTTTATCAGTCAGTATTGCTTCAGTGCCTGTCATATCAATACCTGGACATTTTCTTCTTAGGTACATTCCAATTCTTATAAAAACTATATATTTCTTTTTATTTTCTTTATATACATTTTCAATAAATTCTAAAACTTTCTTTTCATATTTGTCAATAAGTCTTTCTGTTGTATAACGAACAGCCCAAAGAAGCATGTCAATTGGATCATCATGTATTCTCTCCTGTTCAAAGTTTTCGATATTTGCCAGAGGTCCGAAAAAATATGAGTATGCTCTAATTTTTTCGGATTTATTTTTTGTAAGTTGAATACCATTCTTAAGTAAATTTATAAACAATTTAAGAGTCTTTAGTTCTCCATGTTCTACAAGAACAGGAGCAACTTGTTCAATGATTTCCTTATACCAGAAATTATCAAACAATGATTCAGGTTCTGGTCCGAATGAATATAGTTTCGAGCCTGTTTTATATCTTGAATCAGGTAGAAGCTTAAAAAGTTTTTTTGCTATTTTTATAGCATTATCTATCTCACTTGATTTTGCCAAATAAACAACAAATTTTCCATATCTTTCAAAATTCCAACTTACACTCGGTCTATCAATAAATTTTATGATTTTATCTACTAACTCTGTAGCATATTTTGTCTGCATGCTCAATGCTGCATCCAAAATATCACCATGGACATAGTAATTATCTGTTCCTTCCATTGAAAGGATAATATCTTTTACTTTTTCAGAACTTTGAGAATGAGAAGACATTCTGGCAAGATATCGTGATTCTGGCCATGGTAATAATTTTATATCACCAGTTTCATAGTCAAATCGAGAATTAGGTGGATTACTAAAAATCCCCTTTTTATTAAGTGGTTGTAACCAAAAAGAATTATTTAATTTATCAAAGAAATATCCTCTATGAACATATGTATTTGGACAATGACTAACAAGTTGATTAACATCTTTTTTTGTAGGCGTATCTTTTTCAAGAAGCTTATCAAGTAATATAATTTTATTAATAAAATTATTTTGTATTTCTGTAAGTATTTCTTCAAATAGAGCTTCATAATCACTTAATATATTTAGGATGTCTTTTGATAATTTACGAGGAAAATAAAGGCCATTTCTATGAGCATATCTGGAGAGAGGAAAATCTTTTATTAATCCCAACCATTTTTTTGCTATATTGCTTTCAGGCTGTATATTTAAATTTGATAGAGCCTCTATAACTTTTTGTTTATGTTGTCCTTCTTTAGAATTACCTTCTATCTTCTTTTTTTGCTCAATAGTTAATATTACGTCTCTTAATGCACTTTCAATATCTCTATATAGATGAAATATTAATTGACATTGTGTCTCAAGTGATGAACCATCTTCAAGTAATTTACATGAATCATAATATAAAATTGATGTACCTGGTCCAACAAGCTTTTCTAGAAGTCTGTGTAATCGTGATTGTCTTGGATTTTTAAGTACAAACTGTTTTTCTTGCATTTTAATTATTTATTCTACAATTTATTTGTAATGTTTTTAACTTTGGCCACATACTTATCTTAAAATCTAATACAAGTTGTAACTTTCATCAATATATTGTTACAATAAACATTCTATATACAATATAATGTATTATTGTAAATTATACAAGTGATAATCTTTTTTTATACTAATGCTTATTATATTATTTCCTATTCTTATTCAATCCTTTTAAATCTCATCATTTACCACTTTAAGATGAAAAATGCTCAAAAGAATCCATAATTCCTGTATACAATCCCCAATTATTTTGAAAATACAAAATTACAACCAAGACCATTTTACAATAATGATTAAAAAATACTCTTTAAGATATTGTTATTAAAGAATAATCAACAAAAGAAAGCATCTAGGAATAGTATTATTTAATAAAAGCAAAACCTCAAAAGCAACAGTAAAAGCTTTATTAAACAAGATTGAATTGCGTGAAAACCTTGATACTCATTTACTTGACAGGATAATAAAAAAAAGGACTTATTCAATTACATAAATCCTTATCTAACAGGAAATTATATTGGTGGGCGATACTGGAATTGAACCAGTGACTTCCTGCATGTCAAGCAGACACTCTAACCATCTGAGCTAATCGCCCACAACATAGAAAATATAAAAAATAATGATATGATATGTCAAGCATTATTGAGGGCAAACTCTCAGGCGTTTTTACCTAATTTCATTTTATGTGCTTGAGATTCTGACAATGAAAATGTAAGCGTCAATGAGTCATTATGTGTCCGGGATTCGAGAATGATACCATAACGGTAAATATCATGTAACAAAGAGCTGTCGTCCTGACTGAATTCCATCGTAAATGTTATTCTTCCCTGTTGCGTCATCTCTTGAATTGTGTTTTTTAAATCGTCTATTCCCGTACCGTTTTGCGCTGAAATAATGACTGATGAATGATATATGTGCTTTAATGAATGAAACATCGATGAGTTTTCAAAAGCATCTATCTTATTGAATACCATAATGATTTGTTTATCTGAAGAATCAAGATCTTTTAGAACGGTATCAACCGTATCGATCTGTTCTTTCCATCCCGGATTTGTAACATCTATAACATGGAGAAGCAAATCAGCGTCTTTCACATCGGAAAGCGTTGACTTAAACGAAGCGATAAGCTCATGAGGCAGATTTCGAATAAATCCCACCGTATCCGTCAAAAGTATGGGAGGTGTATTATTAAAGTTCACCACACGGGTCATCGAATCGAGCGTTTTGAACAGCTTATCTTCAACTGGCGCATTCGCCCTGCTTAATACATTAAAAAGGGTCGATTTGCCAGCATTTGTATATCCCACAAGGGTAATTTTGTAACATGATTTCCTTCCGCTCCGTGAGACCGAATGTCTCTTTTCAATTTTTTTTAAGCTCAATGTCAGGTGTGAAATACGGCTCCTTATCCTCCTGCGGTCTACTTCGAGTTGTGTCTCACCCGGACCTCTCACACCTATCCCGCCGACCTGCCTCGACAAATGTGTCCACTGCCTTGTCAATTGAGGTAAAAGATGCTTGAGTTGGGCGAGTTCCACCTGGGTTTTCGCTTCACGGGTTTTGGCTCTGAGCGCAAATATATCAAGTATAAGTCCTGAACGATCAATTACCTTGATTTCGAGAAGCTTTTGAAGATTTGAAACCTGAGCCGGTGTAAGATCATTGTCAAAAATAACGGTTGTTGCATTGAGAGATTTTACATGATCACTCAACTCTTGAGCCTTGCCTACGCCAATAAAATACCTTGGGTCAACTTTAGATCGTGCTTGAGTAACAGAGCCAACAACTTCTGCACCCGCAGTTTCAGTTAGAAGCTTGAGTTCCTCAAGAGGATTAACATCAATAGAATCAGTTTCTTCAATGTAATCCTTGCCTAAACCGACAAGTATAACCCGTTCTTTGACTTTTTTCATTTCAAGCATCGAAAGTATACCTCAAACAATGTAAGGTTCAACACAGCAAGCTTATCGAAGACGGTATGCTGAGGGAAACATTTTTTGTATCAATTGTAGTATTCATGGTTCTGAAGAATTGTCTCTCAGTTAATTAAAAAACACCCATCTCGCGCCCCACATTCCATTTCTTTCCATCATCCCCATCATATGAAACCATTTCATCTCCTCATTCGTTATATTTTCAATTGTATAAAATAGTTCCAGTGTACTGACTTTTATAACAAATCCGACATCAAGAAAGAAAAAATTTCCCCTCGGGCTTGAGTATCCATCATTGAACCGTAAAAATCGTGAATTACCAAAAAAAATTGTTTCAAAACGTTCATCGAAAAATTTCTTTGAGAGTCTCTTGCCGGCAAAAAATTCTAACGAAGGATACGGCCAGTTCTCATGTAAGTTTGATTTGCTTTTAGATGAACCGATCCTATGGCTTAAGCTCATTGTCATATCATAGAGGTATGTTTTTTCCCCGTGTGTAGTAAAGAATACCCTGTAACCCGTTGTTTTCCCCCTTGAACTCATATAACATCGAGATGAAAAAGGTTCACTGCGAAAATCCATAACCGCAGAGGACACCCTGAACAGCGGTAGTTTTGAGGATGAACCAAAACCGAAAAATCCAAGGTCAAATCGTTTCTTCGAAAATTTTATCCCACATTCCACGGCAGCAATATGGAATTTTTCCAGTTCAGAAACACTGGCCGAATCGCTGAAAACGAGTGATGTATAATATTCTTTCCCCATATCCGGAAATTCATCAGTACTCAATCCACGCACAATAAGTTCCTGTCCCGGTGATAGTTTGAAAGCAAATTCACCCTCGCAATTTAATCCATTACCGTATTGAGAGGAATTCATCAATCCTCCGTTTAACATAATCCGGCGACTGTCATTTTCCTGTATGAATGACAGTAAAACTTTTGTTTCGTTTCTTGTCCATGATTCATGGTGTATCCTTGAATTAAAAAAGTTCAGGTCATGGGAAGCGTTTAAACTATAGCGAGTGTTTCCCCTCTCCGTTGTCAATATCATGTTTACTCCGGCTGCATCATCATCCATGCTTTTTCGGTTACCATATCTGTGGAATCTCGAATTACTCGACTGATAATAGACTATTGGAGATAGCGTTATTCTTTTGCCGAGCGGATAGTTATCTAATCCAAGCGACACGGATACATTATCCGTTTTACGTTCTCCCATATGGGTGTGGTTATCAAGATTGACAATGCCGTCACGATCCCTTAATGCATGCATGGAAAAATGGGCCATAGAGCCATTTTCCATGGCGCGATTATACTTTATAAAATAATTACGGAAAGAATTTTCATCAGATTTGTCTCTTACATGAACGCCGCTTGACGAACCATTAAATAATATTCCCGAGTTTTCACCGAGCTTGCGCTTATATGTCATGTCAATATTAAAACGGCGCCTTTCCCCTATTGAGAAATTTGCGACTGTTTCGGGTTTGTCTTGTTTAACATCTCCGGTCAGAAAAGTAAGTTCACGCAATCCGTTACATTTGATATGGTCTACCAATTGAAAAGGAATATATTCAAGGTTGGGGCCGAACGGTGATATGCTTCTTAACGGAACACCATCCAATCTGACCCTGAGTCCTGCCTGAGGCAGACTATATCCATACGGATACATTCCAAATCCTGATGCGCCGTAGTGTAAAACGGAAATACCCGATGTAACCGGAAGCATGTCCGTATATAACCACTGCAAAGCATTTTTTTCTCCGGCGATACTTCCTGCAGAGCAATAGAAAGTATGAAGCATAACCGCAAACAGAAAGGAACCATATCTTACAATCCACTTTATTTTCATGATATGACCTTTTGATAATTTTCTACCATGCTTCTCTCCACTTCATCTGAAGGGGATAATTGCTGTGTGGTTTTATACGGTGTCTGTGAACAGATGGATCCTCTCCGACTTTTTCAATTTTCCGAATATCTGCGCATCCTAAACCGCTGTCATGAGCAATAGATAAATAACCTATTGAAAGGGGATCAAATCCCATCATATACGTCATAACCGCATCACAGGCAATCGCTTCGGTTCCCGCAACGGCGATTCCTATGCGAACCGCTGTGCCCGCTCCCGGCCCCTCTCCCTCCATGATATCAAAAGCATCAATAACCGTTATATCGGGCATCAAGACTTTTCCCAGGCGAACGAGATTTTCAGACAACGCCCTTACCTGTGAAACATAACCCGGCATGGCGCCATGATGCTTTTTTTTCTGAATATAGCGGCTCATGTGAACTGCTCCGAAAACCAGACCGGAAGCCATTTTCATGCCGAATGAATGCTTATCAAGAATATTCCACAGTGCTTCACCTGCGTATTCTATTACCTGTCCAAGTTCAATTCCATGCATTCGCGGCCGGTGAATTCTTCTCAGACAGCCCATCATGTTCTTTAACGATCCGGTAACCGTTGTAAAATCATGCGTTTTTGCCACAGCAACCGATATAATGGTATCTGCCGCAGCGGGTATATCTCCATACTGAATCTTCTGCGTCCCACGTGTCTGAGTTACAAGCTCAAATTCCCTCGTAAAGGTATCTTTGTTAAGGTCGATAAGCTCTAGAGTACCGAATGTATTTACCAGGTCTTCGTAACCAAAATTTTTATAGGCAGTTGCAGTTGATCGTGCAGCACCTTCCGCTATATATAATGAATCCACAGCGGATCTGTCAAGAAATTCTATGACCGGTAAAACTGCCTCGGCTTGTGTTGATGCAAGCGGATTGGTTGAGGAAAGAAAATTTGGTTTAATGAGCACATCGCCCCTGATTTTTGCAGTAATATCTTCGCGGACAAGCTCAAGAGCTTTTCGTATAGCTTCCTGCCGTGTTGCACCCTTTGCAACTGCAACACGTGGTTTTTTTATCTTATTATTTATCTCCATATGTCCTTTGATAATACAATATCACTTTTGTTTTAACAATAAGAAATACTCTTAAGAATAAAATTTATTGATCAAGTGATACTTTATTTCTGTAAGTGATTTTACATTAACCATTAATACTTTTTTCAAAAGTCTTTATAAAACTGAAAAAGACTCCCACCATGGAGAGCCCTTTTCACCTTTATCATATATCAGGAAGTCAGCCTTCTTTAATTGCCGCCTGTGCCGCTGCAAGCCGTGCAATAGGTACCCGGAACGGAGAACATGACACATAATCCATTCCAACTTTATGGCAGAACTCAACTGAATCCGGATCTCCGCCATGCTCGCCGCATATACCGATTTTCAGATCCGGACGAACCGAACGTCCCTTTTCAATACCCATTTTGACGAGTTGTCCGACACCATCCTGATCAAGTGTCTGGAAAGGATCAGCAGGTAAGACACCTTTATCGAGATAAACCTTGATAAAGGTGCCGACATCGTCACGGCTGTATCCGAAAGTCATCTGGGTAAGGTCGTTCGTGCCGAAGCTGAAAAATTCAGCCTCTGCCGCAATCTGATCGGCTGTGAGCGCTGCACGGGGAATTTCTATCATCGTACCGACAAGATAATCAAAATGAACACCTGTTGAAGACCTGAGTTCTTCGGCGACCTTATTGGTTATATCCCGAAGAATGGTAAACTCCTTTGCTGTTCCTATGAGCGGTATCATAACCTCCGGAACAATCTTGAGACCTTTCTTATGGCATTCAATAGTAGCCGAGAAAATCGCTCGTACCTGCATTTCGGATATTTCATTATACTTGATACCCAGTCGGCATCCACGGTTGCCAAGCATAGGATTAAACTCTTTTAAGCTTTCTACTTTCTCTTTAATCACATCGAGGCTTACGTTCATATCTTCCGCCATTTCTTTCTGCTGGTCTTCTTCATGCGGAAGAAATTCATGAAGAGGTGGATCGAGGAGACGGATCGTTACAGGGCGGTCACCCATTGCCTCGAAAATGCCGATAAAATCGCCTTTCTGCATGGGTTCAAGCTTGGCGAGCGCATTACGTCTTCCTGCTTCATCGTCTGCAAGAATCATTTCGCGCACTGCTTTAATACGGTCGCCCTCGAAAAACATGTGCTCGGTACGGCAGAGCCCGATACCCTCGGCACCCATTTCAATCGCTTTTACCGCATCACCGGGAGTATCTGCATTGGTTCTGACTTTTAATCTGCGAATCGAATCCGCCCAACTCATGAATTTTGCAAAATAACCTGATATTTCCGGATCAATAGTCGCGATCTGACCCTTCAATACTTCACCGGTCGTTCCATCGATAGAAATATAATCCCCCGCTTTAACGATTTCACTATTGGCGGTAAACTGTGCCTCTGTATAGTTAATGATAATATCGCTGCATCCGGCAACACAGCATTTACCCATACCGCGTGCAACGACAGCGGCATGAGAAGTACGCCCGCCTCGGGCGGTAAGAATACCCTGAGCGGCATCCATTCCGCCAATATCCTCCGGCGAGGTTTCTATCCGCACGAGGACAACTTTTTCGCCTTTTTCAGCCTGCTCTATGGCATCTTCAGCATGAAAAACGACCTTGCCTGTCGCAGCACCGGGCGATGCCGGAAGACCTTTGCCTAAAACGGTAGCTTTCTTCTTCGCATCAGGATCAAATCTCGGGTGGAGAAGCTGATCAAGCTGTTCGGGTTCGATACGTAAAACCGCAGTCTTTTCATTAATAAATTTTTCCTCAACCATATCAACGGCAATCTTCAAAGCGGACTGTACAGTGCGTTTTCCGGTCCGGGTTTGAAGCATCCAGAGTTTGCCTTTCTCAATGGTAAATTCGATATCCTGCATGTCACGGTAATGGTATTCGAGCTTCTTGTAAATATCTTCAAGGGTTTTATACGGACCGGGCATAAGAGACTGAAGGGTGATCTGACCTTCAGCCGTTATTGAAGAGTCATTTACCGGTTGAGGGGTGCGTATACCGGCAACAACATCCTCACCCTGCGCATTAACAAGGTATTCGCCGAAAAACCGGTTTTCACCTGTTGCAGGATCGCGGGTAAACGCAACACCTGTCGCACAGTCATCTCCCATGTTTCCGAAAACCATCGACTGAACATTGACCGCTGTTCCCCAGTCGCCCGGTATATTATTCAGTTTACGGTAAGTAATCGCCCGGGCACCCATCCATGAACCGAAAACCGCGTTTATTGAGCCCCAGACCTGTTCTTCCGGATCATCTGGAAAATCAATCCCCTTTTTATCCTTGATAAGCGCTTTAAACTTGGCAACAATGTCCTTCAGGTCTTCTATTGAAAGATCGGTATCGAACTGTGCGCCAACCTGTTCCTTCTTCGCTTCGATTATAACCTCGAACGGATCCTCTTCTTCCTTTTTTTCCGGCTTCATATCTAAAACAACATCTCCATACATCTGAACAAAACGTCTGTAGGAATCGTACGCAAAACGTTCATTCCCCGAAGCCTCAACCAGACCTTTAACAGTTTCATCATTGAGACCGATATTGAGCACTGTATCCATCATACCGGGCATGGAGACCCGTGCGCCCGAACGAACCGAAAGTAAAAGAGGATTTTGGGCATCATTGAATTTTTTGCCCATAACCTTTTCTATATGTTCAAGACCTTCTTTTACCTGCTCTTTAAGTTCAGGTGGATAATTGCGATCCATTTTGTAATAGACTGTACACATTTCGGTGGTAATCGTAAAACCCGTCGGCACAGGAATGCCAAGCCTGGCCATTTCGGCAAGATTTGCACCTTTACCGCCAAGCAGATTCTTCATATCAGCCGTACCGTCAGCAGTGCCTCCACCAAATTTATACACATATTTTTCAGACATCATTCCTCCTCACCTAATTTTAATAATAACAAATTTATCTTTTTAAAAAATTCGGAAATTATTTAAATTGAATAAATATAACAAAAAAATGCATGAGTGTAAAGAAAAGATAAGCATTTTCGACAAACCCATTTTCTTCTTTTTATAATCACACTCATTTGTAAACAAAATGGATAGTTTTGTCTTGTTTCTAATGGAAATAGAGTTTTCCCCGATATGAATTAATTGTTTACTAAATCGGGAGGGAAACATTATGAGCAAGAGACAAAAGAATTACCCTCCTGAAGAGAAAGCAACAAGCTTGAACAAAAGGTTACGGTATTAGAGCAGAAGCTTATATTTACACCATGCAAATTACGGCAAATGGTTGCCTGTAGGGTGCAGAATGTAAAAATTAATTGGGATGGATTCTTGATAAAAATCAAGGAAATATGCCGGGGATAATAAATCCAATATATTTAAAAATACTTATGGAGTACATAAGTCCTTGTTTTTATTGGTGAGCCCGGAAGGATTCGAACCTTCGACCCTCGGCTTAAAAGTTCGTTCCGGGCTCTATCAATTTAATAATAACAACAACTTACAAAAGTCAGGGTGTTAATATTTAGCATAAATCCGCACCCTATACGCACCCTATTGCATAAAATTGCAATAATATAAATAATATAAGAAATCCGGGTTTAATAGAGTCCGGATTTTTTTTAGTTTTTAGTAAAAAAAAGACTTGACATTTATTCGTATATTTCGTATCGTTATTATAATTAGTTTTTAGAATAATAGAATCTACAATAAGAAAAGGAGCGGGATATGAAATTTTTCTTAAAAAACTTCTACTCGATTAACGAAGTGGCCTCATTCTGTGAAGTGGGGCGCGATACAATCAAAAATGAAATTGACCGTGGGAAAATTGAGGCTGTAAAAATCGGCGGGCAATATAGAATCCCCCAGGACTCTCTCAAGGTATATATGGGAAGTCTTTGGTATCAATTAGCAGAAGAGTATCAGAACGGAACTGTCGGTTCTGAGCTTGGATTGCCTCAACTCCAAGAAAAGATGAATATGGCATTTATTGGCGGAGATGGGGAAAGGGTCAAACGTATTCAAAAAAACATTAATGCGACTGAAGCCGCCAAATCAGCTCTCAATGATCAAGTTGAAAAGAATTTCAAACTACTTGAGGAGCTTGAACTGGAAGGTGAACATATAACTGAGGAAACAAAAACAAAAAGCGGTAGAAAACACGGCTGGTATAAAGGATTTGAGAAGCCGGCCAAGGAAGATGAATAATTGAATCATAATTTAAAAAATATATCTCCGCAATGGTTCCGTATTTCCGGTGCGGCTTCTTATAGTGGAGTAAGTGTCCGTACCCTGAACTTATGGCTTAAAGACAGTCTCCGTCATTCAAAAGTCAGGGGATGCACTCTAATTAAAAGGGAATGGCTGGATGATTATATCGGTGGTTTTGAAACTGGTAATTCTGCAACGGTCGATAGTCTTGTGGATGAAGTAGTCCGGGGGGTTGCTTAATGACTTCACCGCAGCTTGAAAACGGACATACCGATATTGCAAATGAAATAATAGAAGCACTATCGAGGATTCGAATTCCAGGTGAAGCAATGCAGATATTATTTTTCATATTGCGAAAAACTTATGGCTGGCATAAAAAGAGGGATAGTATTTCACTTTCACAATTTGTATTAGGCACAAATCTAAAAAAACCAACTGTTTGTAAAGGAATAAGAAAATTAAAGGACATGAACATAATTAGTACCCAAAAAGATAACGATTTAAGAGTATATTATTGTTTTAATAAGCATTACAACGCATGGAAACCGTTACCCAAAAAGGTAACGTTACCCAAAAAGGTAATGATCGTTACCCAAAAAGATAATCCATCGTTACCCAAAAAGATAATCCCTACTATATATACAAAAGAAACTATTACAAAAGAAACTATTACAAAAGAAAGAAATAATAAAGAAAAACCATTCAGGGGTGAATGCAAAACCGTAATTGATTATTTGAATAAAGTAACTGGTAAGAATTATCGTAATATTGAAAATATCAGAGCCCGATTGAATGGTGGTTACACTGTAGAGGACTGTTTAAAGGTTATTGATACGAAAAGCAAAGACAAATATTTCATTGAAAATCCAAAATATCTTAATCCGGTTACTCTATTCAGGCCAACTAACTTTGAAAATTATCTCAATGAAACCCCACAAGACGCAATATTTGAAATAGGTGGAATGGCCGCTCTGAAAAGAATGGTTGAATCCGAGATGAAAGAAAATGAAAGGATCGGTGTTTTAAATGACGCTTGAATCTTTTACTGAGGGCATGGCGATTTTTCTGGCTACCTTTGGAAATGTAAAAGCCACTCAGGAAACACAGAAGATATGGCGCAGGCTCTTAATAGACGTTTCCGATAACGACTTTATATATGCTGTTGAGAAAATATGCCGTGAGGTTCGCTCATTCTATCCTACCGATAATTTTGTGGCACTGATTAGAGAACAGCTTACCGTAAATATTGATGAACGGGCGTTATTCGCATGGGAAGCCGTTTTAAAAGCGATGGGGCATATCGGAAGTTACCGGTCTGTTGAGTTCGATGATCCGGCTATTCATTCGACAATATTAATCATGGCCGGGGGATGGCCTGAGTTCTGTCAGATTCGATGCGACAAGTGGATGCAGAAAGAATTTATAAATAACTACAAAGTGATGGTGAAGAAAACATCACACCCGGAATATCTGCCCGGAATAGTTGATACTGAAAATCGGGCAAATGGGTATTTGGATCATGTGGGAACACCGAAATTAATTGATACAGGTATTAAAAAGAGCGGCCAGGGTATAGAGAATAAGAATCCTCATAAGGAGATGTTGAACAAGGCAAATGAAATTATACTGGAGCATGTATGAATTTTCAACAAAAATCGTATCCGAAGTTGAATAAAGAAGAAGTTGATCAGAGAATTAAACGAATAGAATATGAAATAGCTCAATGCTTGAGCTTTGACTTACCTATCGATCACTTGGAAAATGAATTGAAGGAGCTGCAGTCAGTCTTTTATGTGAGGCAGAATCTTAATAGAAAGAAAAGATTGGTTTGATTAAATGATTAATACAATAGATAAGTATATTATATACATAGAGTTAGGGGGGGCGGGTAAATCTCTGGAGGGTATCAGACCGAAACCGTTTGCGTAACTTCGTGCGAATTTTCCCAGAATTGGAAGAAAAATTTAAAATAATTTCAGGGGTATCGAAAAATAATAAATGGAAACTTTAAATATAAAAAATTTGCTGGGCGAAAATACAATCGAAAAAACTCTAATGCCAGACCCTAAAATCATGAAAGCAAAACTGGCTATTAGAACAAAAAGGATTCACTTGAAAGCGAAGAAGAAAAACGAAATACGGCTTGAACACTTGCGAGAGTTATTGAGTGAATTGCCAAAAGTCAATGAATCTTTTCATGTTGTATCATCTGGCAACTTTGATTTTTGGATGTACATTCCTTATTTAATCGGGATGATGGGTTACGCAGATAATTTGTATGTCTCGACCTGGACCATGAGCCGGGAAGTCGTGAACCAGATATTTGAAATGTTTGATACCGGAAAGGCAAAGAGCTTATCTGTAATGACCGGGCTGTATTTAAAAAGGAGAGAGACCGCAGTATATACAATGCTTTTAAACGGAATTATTAACAGAAACCAAAGATATGTGGCGTTTAAAAATCATACAAAACTATTACTATTATCAAATATCAAAAGCAATGTTTATTTGGTAATTGAGGGATCGGCAAACCTAACAGCAAACCCCAGGGCAGAACAGTTTATTTTAACGCACTCCAGGGAGCTATATAATTTTCATTGTGAATGGATGAACGATATGTTTGAAAGGGCAAAGTAGAAATGACTATAAAGATCAACAGCGAACAATTAGAGCCTGACGATGTTTTCTCGAAGATTGTAATATTGGTTTCCATTGGCTTGAATAATTCGGAAATAATTAATCACTTTATAGAAAACGATCCGCAGAATGGACTTGACGGTATAAAGATAAAAGAGCTTATAGGAAAAGCAAAAAAACATATAAAGAGCAGTATAAATATTGATTTCGATTATGAATGTGGGAATAGCTTAACACGATTAAATGATTTATATAAAAAGAGCGCAAACATTCAGGATTATAAAACATGCCTGGCTACACAGAAACAAATAATATCACTTGTCAATGAGATTAAGAACCAAAAAGAGACAGATTTTAAATTATAAAAAGGAGTTTTACTGTGAAGGGAAGAAAACCTAAACCAACAATATTTAAAATTCTTGAAAATGATAAACATAAAGATCGTATCAATTATAACGAACCGTCCCCCGCCGTTTCGATACCGACTATTCCAGATTTCTTAAACGATGAGGCAAAAAAGGAATGGTTTCGAGTAACGCCGAAACTTGAAAAACTTGGATTAATATCAGACCTCGACCGGGCAGCCCTGGCGGCATACTGTCAACTATATGGCCGCTGGATAGAGTGCGAAAAGGTATTAAAAGAAAAAGGTGTATTTTATCGGGCACAGAACGGCAAAATCCAAAAAAGCCCGATTCTCGTAATTGCAAATGAATCATTTAACTTGATGTTAAAAGTCATGACAGATTTTGGACTGACACCATCCAGTAGATCAAGATTATCGGTGAGCTTAAAGAATGAAACGGAAAGCCCGATGGAGAAGTTATTAAATAGAGCTATTCAAGAAGAAAAATAAATATCCTTTTTTCAGAGACCTTACGGGACGTGGGTTTCTCAGCCAGTTTGAGCATCTAACGGGAAGTTGGAACGCTGGTTTTAAAAGGTAAT
>AQSL01000116.1 GCA_000403035.1 Candidatus Latescibacter anaerobius SCGC AAA252-E07
ATTTTATTAATATCTTTATGTCTGTATTAATATTTGCTAATTTCAAAATTCATAAAAAAAGACAGGTTTAAAACCTGTCTTTAAATAACCTTAATCCTTTTTTATCTTTATCAATCTTTTAATAATTAATAATTAATAATTCAAATTTTCCCCAAAATCCCATCCCGTATGACCGCATTCTGAAAATTCCTCAGCACGATACCGCGGTGACTGATCTGGTTCTTCGTTTCGAGGGGTATTTCCGCAAAGGTTTTGCCCAGGGGTTCATAATAAAAGACAGGGTCATAGCCAAAACCGCCTTTACCGTGAGGCGTACGGGTTATCATTCCCTCGCAGATTCCGGTCGTTGACCACTCGAATCCATCAGGACCGGCAAGGGCGAGAGCGCAGACAAAACGTGCGGTGCGCTGCTCATCCGGGACATGTTTCATGAGTGTAAGAAGTTTATTATTCCGTGCTTCGGTCGTCGGGGCGAATCGCGCAGACATCACCCCCGGACGGCCGTCAAGCGCATCAACCATAAGCCCGCTGTCGTCGGCAAGCGATAGAGAGCCGGTATAGGATGAAGTTTCACGGGCTTTTTTCAACGCATTTTCCATGAATGTCGAGTCGTCCTCGATAATATCCGGCATGTCGGGATAATCACCGAGCGAAAGAAGTTCGATACCGCTGTTTTCAAGAAGTGCGGAGATTTCGGAGATTTTTCCCGTATTGGATGTTGCTATAACCAGTTTCATGGAATGTCCGGAATGGCAGGTAAATAAATATTTAGTAGTGACCTCTGACAGCTTGAATAGCGAAGTTGGATGGTTTATCACTACACTTCTAAAACAGCTTTCTGAATATCAATTATTTCTTGTATGGCCGATTGTGCAGAATCAAGCATATCATCTAACATGTTACGATCAAAAGTGTTACATTCGGCTGTTCCCTGAACTTCTACGAATTTCCCTGATTCTGTCATGACAATATTCATGTCCACATCTGCTCTTGAATCCTCTTCATAGCAGAGATCCACGGTAATGGTTTCATCGACAATCCCGATACTTACACCGGCCACAAGTTCCCTGACGATCTGTTCGCTTGTGAGGTCGTTATTCATCAGCCATGTGCCCGCATCATGAAGAGCAATTGCTGCGCCGATAATTGAAGCCACACGGGTGCCGCCGTCCGCATTTATGACATCGCAGTCGATATACACAGTGCGTTCCCCGAGTTTTTCAAGGTCTGTGACCGCCCTGAGAGAACGTCCAATCAAACGCTGAATTTCCATGGTTCTTCCGACAGGGTGGCCGGCGGAAGTGAAACGCCTGTTTCGTACCTGTGTTGCACGCGGAAGCATGCCGTATTCGGCGGTAACCCATCCGGCGCCTTTGCCTCTGAGCCATTGGGGAACGGAATTTTCTACTGTGGCGGTTGTGATGACATGTGTCTGTCCCATTTCCACGAGACAGGAACCCTCGGGATTCGGCAGGTAATTACGGGTAAGTTTGAGAGGACGGATATGTTCCGGCATACGGTTGTCTTGACGTTCAATCATGTTTTTCAGTTATTCAAAAATATGTTCTCGGTGGAATTTATCACGATAATCCGGGAGATCTACTTTGATAATCGAACACATTTCCTTTATTCGTGAATGCACCCTTCCATACGCAATGTCCTTGAATTCATTTATGTGGACGTTTGAGGTTATAATTGTCAGCCGTTCCTGCTCATACCTTGAATCGATAAGGTTATAGAGCATTTCAGATTCCCATTCCGTATTACGTTGAACACCGAAATCATCAATAACGAGAAACGGAACTTCTATGAGATCATCGAGAATACGTGCCCCGGAACCGTACAGTTCATCAGAACTGTTATACGACCGTTTAAGACGCTGGAAAAACTGACGTGAAATATCGATAAATCTCCCACTGAGAGCATACTTGAGCATGAGTTCCTGGAGAATTATACATGCAAGCAGCGTCTTTCCGCTTCCCGCAGGACCATACAAATAATTCCCTTTCTTTCTCTCTTGTTCGGTGATATCCTCGCTGAACCTGTTTGCTGTACTTATTAATTTTAGAGCGACATCGTTGACAATTTCAAAATCATCAATAAATTTCCACATATATTTTCGGGGTATCTGTGATTCTTTGAATGCCTTTTTTGTTTTTTCAAGCTTCACTCTGGCATTTCGGCAGGAACACCAGGCATGTTCGCCGTTTTCATGAAATATCTGGTATGGAGGGATACCGCCGCAGGTGCATTTTTTTATAACGTGATCACACACCCTCAATTCACCGATGGAACCGGCTTTTATGTTCCTGTCATAGATTATTTCATTTCCGCCGCATGTCTTGCATTTTTTCATAATTCAATTACCCTTTGAAATAATATCACGTTCGGCAAGTCGTTTAAATTCAATTATTGCGTCATAGATGGCCTGTGCGACGCGTTTCTGGTAACTGACACGACGGAGAATTTTTTCCTCGTTTGGATTTGATATATACCCCATTTCAAAAAGGATACTTGGCATAGCTGCCTGTGTTCCCAGCATAACATAAAAACCCGCCTGCCTTACACCGCGGTTATGTTGACGGGTTGAGGATATTGCCGTATCAAGAACCAGCTTACATATATCCTGGCTTTCTTTAAGAAAAACATTTGATTTCATATCAAGTAAAATTTTCATTTGAGTATCCGAGATGTCGGAATAATATTCGGGATTATCTTCAAACCGTATCGATGCATTTTCCAGATCGGCAACATTCTGTGCGCTTTCCGTTTTCGCCGCAGAAAGGAAGAAAACTTCCATGCCGGAAACATTCTTGTTTTTAGTGGCATTGCAATGAATGCTGATAAAAAGCTTACTGTTGGCCTTGTTGGCAATTACCGCGCGCTGCTTTAATGGAACAGAAATATCTCTATCACGTGTAAGTACCGCTTTCAATTCATTCCGGTCATCAATTATTTTTTTTAATTCCTTTGCAACTTTAAGAACGATATCTTTTTCTTTTGTACCGCCGGGTCCCACTGCTCCGCTGTCTTTGCCGCCATGACCCGGGTCGATTGCCACGGTATCGATTATCCATATATCCTTGTTGATAGAATGTACCGTTGTTGTTGTATCCGGAATGCTTTGTTTTGATGAAGGGATAGATTCGGTTCTCTTATACCGCAAAGAAATCAACAGTTCATCAGTCTCTTGATTTTTTGAAATACTGTAACTTTCCATTTCATCAGGAACTTTGAATGATAGCCGCGCCTTTCCACCGAACTGGAAATGTCGTGTTTCCCTGATAAGACCCATCGGAGACTGTTCGAAAACAGTGTTCGGATCGTAATTACCTTCATTAAAAGTGAGGTGCAGCCAGTTATTATCACTAAGCTTACCTGAAAATTTTAAAGGTTCGAGGAGAACTATTTTAATAAGCGTTCCACCTTCGCGTTCCTCAAAAGAGATGTTATTTATAGTATACATGTTACCGGAAACGTTTATTTCTTTTTTCGTTTCATTCCATGTCAATGTTCCGGGTATTATCGTAGAAAATAACGGCAGGAAGGCCGGAACCGGCGCAAACATCGCCCCATGAATTAACCGGGCAGAAAACACCATATTTACATTCGTATCATTTAAAAGGGCAATTCGGGATTGGTTTGTAATTTGTAAGGAATTTTCACCACGGCTGGCGGTCATACTGAGCATAACCGGATCGTATGAAATAGTAACATTATACTTTTCTGCGAGATCGACCATTGAAACGTAAGCTATTTTATCATCGGGCAAGGAAATAATGTTGAATGAATGGGCATTTTCACTCTCGGCATAAGCGCTGAAATCTTGTGTACAAAGTATTCCAATGGCACAGGTAATTATGATTTTTTTGATGAGAAATGTCAATTTCATTTTCTCATGTCCTTCTTAAGTGCCCGTTCAACTTCACGTTTTGCTTCACGGGATGCTTTCGTTTCCCTTTTATCATAGAGGTGCTTCCCTTTTGCCAGGCCGAGTTCTACTTTTACCTTTCCATTTTTTATATAGATGGATAATGGCACTAACGTTAAACCCTTTTCTTCCGTATCTCTCCTGAGACGTTCTATCTCACGGCTGTGCATGAGGAGTTTTTTCGGTCTGAGCGGATCATGATTGAATATGTTCGCTTTTTCATAAGGACTTATATGCATTCCGATGAGCCAGAGTTCCCCATCCTTAATCCGTGCATAACTGTCCATGAGATTTAATCTGTTTTCCCTGAGAGATTTTACCTCCGTTCCCTGAAGAACTATCCCGGTCTCATATATTGACAGGATGAAATAGTTATGACGAGATTTCTTGTTTTTTGCTATAACTTTTATATTTTCCATTTTGCTATGAAGAATAAAATCATGAAACAGTTAGTACGTTCGATTTTTTTAAATATATCATTTTTTCGTAATGTAAACAACTGTATAATTTTTGATAATTATGGATTTCACTAAAAAAGTGTTTTCTCTTTTCATGCAGGAAAAAGTATCAATTTTTTATTTGCAGCATTAGAACATTAGTATTTAATTATATTCTGTAATACCTGAAACTGTAATTTTGTGATAGAAATAAAATATTTTTAATCTCGATTGTTCACAGACGTGTGTGAATTTCAAAAATATGAATTTGAATACATGTTATTCTAAAGAATTGTGTAACTGTTTTATATCATGATAATTATAGTTCAGACAATGAACGATGAATAGTGAATAAATTTTCTTGAAATGAGTTACACGTGATAGATAAATTTTATGGATGAAATAAGTTAAATAAAATATTTTCATATCTGTTGCTTGACTTAGTTAGTACTTTTGTTTATTTTTATAGATTCCTGCAATATAGTACAATTAGAAATTATCAATAAAAATTATGAATATAAATTTTTTTCCCAATTGGAGATAGTTATGCCAATTAAGCGTATAGGAATACTTACTGGTGGTGGCGATGCGCCAGGCCTGAATGCTGTTATCAGAGCAGTTACAACCAAAGCAATAAAATCCGGTTATGAAGTGATAGGTATTGAGGAGGGCTGGCGGGGATTATTGGAAAAGAAATACCACGTGCTGAAAATGTCTGATGTTGAGGACATTCACCTGCGGGGTGGAACGATTCTCGGTTCTTCGAGGACGAATGTGGCAAAGATTGAGAACGGATTTGAAATTGCGGAAAAAAATCTTGCTGAACTCAATATTGATGCTCTTATAGCCGCTGGCGGCGAAGATACTCTTGGGGTTGCCCTCAAATTATATAAGGCTGGCGTACATGTTGTCGGCGTTCCGAAAACTATCGATAATGATGTGAGCGGTACCGACTATACATTCGGATTTGATACGGCTATTAACCGTGTCAGCGAATTTTTGGAAATGTTGAGAACAACAACTGAAAGTCACCATCGTGTTATGGTCGTTGAGGTCATGGGACGTCATTCCGGTTGGATTGCGCTTCATGGAGGTATTGCCGGCGGTGCTCACATGATATTAACTCCGGAGGTGGAAGTAAAAGTTGATGATATTTGTGCTATGGTCAAAAGGCGGTACGAAACCGGAAAAAAATGGGCGCTCATAGTTATAGCCGAGGGCGCTGTTATACCGGATATTATGAAAGATGTCTCGCATTCTTCACAGCTTGATGATTTTGGACATATCCAGCTTGGTACGGGGAAAGGTATCGGTGAAAGTCTTGCGAATGCACTTGAGTACGAAACAGGATATGAGACACGGTCCATCGTTCTCGGTCACCTCCAACGAGGTGGTACTCCTTCGGCTTATGACAGAGTTCTCGGAACCAGGCTCGGAGTACATGTGGTTCAAATGATAGAAGAAGGCAAATTCGGGATGATGGCCGCAATCAGATCGGGAGAGATGACCGATGTATCCCTTGAAGAAGCTGTTGATAAGCTTAAAACGGTTGATTCCAAGAGATATGAAATTGCAAAACTCTTTTTCAGTTAACATATTTTAAATATAGGGGGCATTACAATGGCGTTAGTTCCCATGCGAGTGCTTTTGGATGAAGCAGCAAAGGGCAAATATGCATTAGGAGCATATAATGTAAACAATATGGAACAAATTCAGGCAATTATGGCTGCCGCACAGGAAACGAAGTCTCCTGTGATAATTCAGGCTTCACGTGGTGCACTGAAATATTCGAATTTTACCTATTTGAGGCATCTTATGCTGGCTGCGGTAGAAGAAAATCCTGATATCCCTCTTGCCATGCATCTTGATCACGGAAACAGTCTTGAAACATGTAAGATCGCGATAGGACTTGGTTTTACTTCGGTTATGATTGACGGTTCCCTGAAAGAGGACAGCAAAACACCGACCACGTATGAGGAAAATCTCGAGGTTACTCTGAGTGTTATCGATTATGCCCGTCCTCTCGGTGTTACCGTAGAAGCTGAACTCGGGACTCTGGGCGGTATTGAGGATGGTGTCGGTTCCGGCCAGGTAAATCTCACCGATCCTGATCAGGCGGTGAAATTTGTCGAAAGGACAAAAGTTGATGCTCTTGCGGTGGCTATCGGCACATCCCACGGAGCTTATAAATTTAAAGAGGAACCCAGACTTGCGCTCGATCTGGTGAAGGAAATCAACCGCCGGATACCGGATACAGCGCTTGTTATGCATGGTTCTTCGAGTGTCCCGCAGGAACTTGTCGAGCAGGTCAACAGGTATGGCGGTAATATGCCGAATGCAAGAGGTGTTCCCATGAATGCTATTCAGTCGGTCATTCCCTATGGAGTGAGAAAAGTGAATATTGATACCGATGGCAGAATGGCAATAACTTCTGCAATACGTAAAGTGTTTGTTGAAAGTCCTGAGAAATTTGACCCACGTGACTATCTCGGTCCTGCCCGGACCGCTCTCACCGAGCTTGTAGCCCAGAAAATGCGCGACCTCGGTACCGCCGGACATGCCGGAGACATCAAACAAAAAAGTCTTGATGACATGATAGAATTCTATAAACAAAAAGGTTTGATATAAAACCATTTATTGAAAGAAAGGATTAAAATGGCAATTAAAATTGGTATCAACGGATTTGGTCGTATCGGTAAACTTGTATTCCGTGCTGCTGTTGCAGATGGTAATTTTGAGGTTGTGGGTATAAACGATCTCATGAATCCTCAGACAATGGCGCATCTCTTGAAATATGATTCGACTCAGGGGAAGTTCAATGGTACTGTTACATCCTCTGATGACGGGATAATTGTAAATGGAACAAAGATACCGGTAAGCAGTGAAAGAGATCCTGCCAACCTGCCCTGGGCGAAACTCGGCGCCGAAATGATCCTCGAATCAACCGGCATCTTTGCCGATGATGCCGGGCTTCAGAAGCATATAGACGCCGGTGCGAAGAAAGTACTTCTTTCAGTTCCTCCAAAGGTAAAGGGAGAGACCAATATCAAAATTGTGGTTATGGGAGTTAACGATGATATAATGACATCCGGAGATACCATGATCTCCAATGCTTCCTGTACCACCAATTCTCTTGCGCCGATGGCGAAAGTTATTCATGAGAATTTCGGTATCGTCAAAGGTTTTATGACAACCATTCATTCCTATACCAACGATCAGAAAATTCTGGATCAGGTGCACAAAGACCTTCGCAGAGCCCGTGCCGGCGCAATCAATATGATTCCTACCACAACCGGCGCCGCCCGCGCTGTCGGTAAAGTTCTGCCGGAACTGAGCGGGAAACTCGACGGTGTCAGTGTTCGTGTTCCGACACCGGATGCTTCTCTGACCGACATGGTTGCAGAGATCGAAAAAGATGCTACTGCTGAAGATGTGAACGCTGCTCTGAAATCAGCGGCTGAGGGCTATCTGAAAGGTATTCTCGAATATACCGAGGATCCCATTGTGTCGAGCGATATTATTGGTAATCCCGCATCTTCGATTATTGATAGTCTTATGACCGCTTCAATCGGCGGTAACTTGATAAAAGTGTTTTCATGGTACGACAATGAGTGGGGTTATTCCTGCAGGTGCATTGATCTTTTCAAATTAATGGCCGGGTAACATAAACCCGTTTTGAATCGAGTTCGACATCCCGCGGATTTTCTATGTAAGATTCGCGGGATTTTTTTATCTGAAAACAAAAGATGAAAAATACATGAGAGGCAAAGGTGATATGAAATAAGGTAGAAAGAACAGAAGACATATCGAGCAAGGTTTCACATTTACCTGAAAGAAATGTGAATTTTAAAGACCACTTTGCAGAGAGGTAATGTTAATAATTTTCCTCCGAATTTCCTTCAAAACGGTCAATTACCGCCGCACCGACAACATCGCCCCATGTGTTCACGGTGGTTCTGCAGCGGTCGAGAAACCAGTCGATAGAGAGAATGGCGCCTATCCCCTCAATCGGGAGGTCCACACTTCTTAAAACCAGAACGATGGTTACCAGGCCTGCCTGTGGTATCGCTGCCGCTCCGATTGCGGCGATAGTGGCGGTCAGCAGTATGGTGATCTGTTCGACAGGGCCGAGATGGATATTATACAACTGTGCAATAAATATTGCCGCTACTCCTTCATAAAGAGCAGTTCCGTCCATGTTAACCGTTGCGCCTATTGGCAGGACAAAATTTGCGATTCTTTTCGATACCTTGTTTTTTTCGGTGACAAGCGAGATTGCAACGGGAAGCGTCGCCATACTTGACCCCGTCGAAAAAGCAGTCAGTATCTGCGGTATTAAATTCTTAAAAAATTTCAATGGATTTCTTTTCCCGAAAAATGCAAGAATAAGGGCAAGAGTAATACACCCGTGAATGATAAGTCCGATGATAACAGTGGCGGAATATTTCGCAAGACGTAATAGTTCCGTTATGAAACCTCCCTCCAGTGTTAGTTCGGCTTCTCCTATTCTGGCGGCGATCAGGCCGAATATACCCACAGGGGCTATATACATAAGCAGTATAACACATTTCATTATGGTGATATTTACGGCATTAACGATCTGGATAAGAGGTTTTCCGGCTTCGCCGATAGTGGAAAGGACTGCGCCGAAGAAAAGACTGCAAAGAATCAGGGGAAATATATTTTCTTCAGCCATTGAACGAAATATGTTTCGAGGGATAAAATTTGATAAGATCTCGCCGTAATTCATTTTCTTTTCGATGGTTTTTATTTTTATTCCGGTACCCGAAAGGCGCGGCTCCGCTTTTTTTCCGGTACTGTCAATCCATTTGGAGATAGAGATGGTGTTGACATCGAGTACTCCATCGCTGTCAATCAGGGCAATCATATTTTGATCGAGAAGTTCTATATGATATTCACGAGGATTAATGTTTGAGGGCAGTCGTTCCTCATGTAGATTGATTTTAAGAATCGAACCGCCTGAGATGGGCGTTTGAATGATGGTATAATCGGCAGCGGGGAAATCACTGCGGACTTTTGACACATTTTTGCCCGGTGCGATGATATTGACAAGAATTATCCCTGTCAGGACTGCAATAAGGGTGGTGGAAATGTAGAAAATAATTGTTTTAAGCCCGAGTGATCCCAGGCGCCTGATATCCCCGAGCCCTGTTATACCGGAAATCATTGATGATATGACAAGCGGTATGACCAGTACGAAGAGAAGGTTTAAAAAGATTTCGCCGACAATTTTCAGTTTTATACCGACAGAGGGGGCAAAATGCCCGAGAAGGGCGCCGAGAATGACGGCAATTATTATTGGATATACGGGAATGTAGTGATCGTTCTTCTTATTGGTCATATAACCTCACATTATCCGTTATTCACCATATCAAAATCATAAGGCTAACAACTCCGAACTGTGTGTATATCAAATACATTATTGAATCTCAACAATATTATATCCGGAAGCATTGCCGTCGGTCCATAACAAACCGGGCCTCTACTGCCCGGGGGACCGGTTTACTTCGCGCTCGCCCAGGTTATCACCGGTGTTATCCAGCTTGCCCCAGGCCTTAACACCGGGCATAGGTTGGTTGGTGAAGAACAGCCAGAGGTCTTCCGTGCTGTCGTTGTAAATGCCGTGGGTATCGTCAATGCCGCACATCAGACAATCAAGCGGGCCCATGCGAACAGTGATATCATTTACCGTACCGCGGGCACTACCGCTCACCACAAAAAAATGCTCTTCATTGGTAAAATGAGTGTGATAGCCAATCGACGATCCCGGAGGAACCGCAAACCAGCGAGTATGATATCCGGTCTCGAAATAGTCGAAATCAACAGTTTCTATATTCTCAATAAGACCCTGACCGAGACCAAGATGTGAAGCATTTTTCCCCGGAGCCGTAATGAAATAATTCTGAGCGATGTACGGGAACGGAATCACGTCTTCCGGTCTGTTGTTGATGAGATCGTTTCCAAGGTCTACAGGATTGTATGTACCCTTTTCTTTAACCGAGCATACCCAGATTACGGTGATAACACCATCGGTGGGATTGTAAATGCCGACACTCGAACCCATTTTGACAGGAACAAGAGTCTTGCCCGCAATATGGCCGGTATGGCCTCCTACGGTTATAAAAGCCATGCCGTTTACCAGAGCAAAAGTTTCATCCGAATCGGTGAGTTTGTACTCGCCGATACTCGCTTTTGGCGGAATAAGCACCACGCGAAGGAAATGATGCTGAGATTGGTATTCGTCCGGGCCCCAATATTCGGCGTACTTGATCGTTCCGGCACCACCATGAAAATGAGCGTAATCTTTGAACTCTTCCTGATTTTGCAGCGCAAAATTATCAGGACTTTCCGCAAAGCTTATACTTGCCGTAAGAGCAAATAAAAGCACAAAAGTACCAGCGATTCCGAAAACTTTTTTCATGAAACTATCCCTCGTGTTATGATTTTGTATCATCCGATAGTACCCATATCGAAATCATGAGTAGTTATAACGGGGATCCCCCATATCAATTTCATGATGTATTCACCGAGTTCATACTACTCTATCCAACTGTCTCAAACTCTAGTAACCGGTTCTTTATCACTGCCTTCCGGAGTTAAAAGTTCTCCGGGTATTATATGGTATGATGTTTTATGATACGATTACTCGTTCTGAAACTTTTTAATGCCGCGGTTTTCACATCCCATACCAACGACTATATCTTCCTCTTCAAAATTGTTATTTTCAAATACAACATTCACAGCATATTCCAGTCTGGCAGCCGGTCCGTTACTGATAATACGGTTTCCCCTGATGACGGCTCCATCGAGGCAGCTTAAATAGAACGCCGGTTTTGTATGGCCGATGATCAAATTGTTTTCAATGGTGAGATTACGATGGACCCCGACACGTGGCTCCTCGCATTCCGTTTCCACAACAACACCGATGGCATCACAGTATGTGGTACTTCCATACCCACAATTGAGAAACGTATTGTTTCTTATCACCACATCTCTTGTACCTGCAGACTCATTCCAGGTGGGATACGCAGTGTCGACATGTATTCCCTGACCCGTGCAGTATTGAAAAATATTATTCTCAATGAGTACATCTCTGGTCTGTACAAGGAGGGCCCTGCCTCTGATATCCCGTACCGTGCAATTGGTAAATTTCAGCTTTGCATGGTGTGAAATGTTGGCAATAATATCTGTCATATCGATGTTCTTTGGTAGCGGCCGGTCAAATTTGATGACAGTTTCATTTTTTTTTGGGTCAAAATCCACTGAAACAATTATCGCTTTATCATAAGAGAACAATGTTTTTTCCCGAACGAACTCGACCTCATCGCCCACTTCCGGATAATTTTCCTCATTTTGATGAATAGCCCGTACCGCTTTTTCGTCAATTTTTTCGCCTATTGTATAATAACGGCCATGCATATTGAATGCATCGTCGCCCATGCCTTGAAAATAACAACTATCCACCTCAACCAAGCCACCGCAACTAACAAAATGGATCGCATCCACATTGTCCGACATTATTCGTCTTCCCGAAGGACGAACACTATATCTTTTTAAGGTAATATCCTTGGATCGGGTACCAAATACGCCCATACCAGGTAAAGCATAAATAGTAACATCCTGAATTGTGACATCACTGGAGAAAAACAAATTAATACCGGGACGATAACTGTAGATATGCCGCATGATAACGATATCCCCGGCCTTAACAAATTTTGCCTCATCCGCTTTCAATCTCACCGTTTGTGGCGCAACCATTTGGAGGTTGGAAATATTTGAAAACTTACAAACGCCTGACAGATGGCCTGTTTCAAGACTGAAACTCTGGAACGAAACAACAGGTTCTCCACCATGAACGGGAAATTCCGGAAATACTTCGACTTCAAGCATTTCACCTTTCACCATTTTTACCGTGCCTTCACTAAATAGCGGGCGTTTCCATTCGATGTTAATGTTTTTTATAAGAACATTCTGGCAGTTGTTAATTTCGAAGGGTTGTATTAATCCGCTGAAAACCAACGTACTGCCTTGTCCGTCTATCACAAGGTTCTTTACGTGCGAAAAATTCATGGCGACATTTACATCTTCAAAAGGTGTATAGGGGTGATGGACACCTGTCATCAAACGTTCCATATCCTTGAGTGTTTTTTCATTTCCGATCTCATACACTCCCTTGGGGAAAACAAGATGACCGGTTTTCAGTCGGTTACATTTTTGAACAGCATTCCGGATGATATCCAGGTTTTTCGCAGAGCTTTCAGCAGATTCGCTGAGCTCAATAAGATCAGAATCAATCTTGACTATCTTCTCAACAACAGAATCGACAGATTCTGCAGGTAAAAGCACTGAGACAATTGTCAGTAATACAAATAACCGTCTCATGGCTCCTCCTTAGTTTTACAGTGTTTTACTATCCTGCAAAGATAGTATGTTAATGGTATTTAAAGTAGTTGCATGGTATGAGTAATCATGTTATATGGTAACATCCGGCAAGCTCTATCTCTCAACAACGGCTGAGTGACCTTAACAACAAATGGATAAACTATCGGGGCATGGTCAACGCATGAAAGCCACAACCAAAACATTTCCTGCCGAACGCATGCTATCTTTCAGGAAAAGCGTGTTTAAAAAATGCAAAGAACCTCTCCCGGGTATCTTTGCATTTCATGAGTAGTAAAATCATCACCTTCCTAATTCATAAACCAGAAGACTTTCACCGGCTCGTTCGTAACATTAATGTTGGAATGAGGAGTCTTACCATTGGGAGGAATTTTATAGGCGGTGCCTTCATGAAAGTTGCGAAGTTCCTTGCCGAGAAGAACTTTTACATCCCCGTGCAGTGAAAACCAGATTTCCTCCGTTTTCTCGCCATGACTGTGAGGCTGTCCCATCGTCATCGGTGTGAACCAGACGGGGCCGCATGAGATGGTGGCCAGGCCGGTATTCCTGTTAAAGAGCGTCTTGTAGTTGTGGGTCCAGTGCACCGTGTTGCTTGAGAAATCGGCATTGGCCTCATCCACCCACACAATTTCCTTCTTCGGGGAAAAATTGTCGGGGATGTTCTCCGTGATGATGTAGAAGGTTAGCGGATCTTCGCTCGTGCAGTGCATGCTGAACTGGACATCGGGTGGGATGATGATGCCGACACCTTCACGGAGGTCGTTGGTTGTGCCTTTCGATTCGAACATACCCATTCCGGATGCGCAGTAAAACATTTTCTGTTCCTTATCTGCGGGATTGATTCTTGCATCAACGATGCTCTGTCCGGCGGGAAGTGTTCCGAAACTGAGAAGCTTGATATTCGTGAGTACTGCGCCTTTTCTTGTCGGATGCATCTGATTGGGACCCACAAGGGGGGTCAGAATGTCGCGTTCGATGATACCACCGAAAAGTCCTCTGTTGCTTGAATCCCGGTAGTTACTCATGAACATGTCGATGTCAGGCTCGGTTTCGGGATCATAGGGACGGGGATCGAGTTGATCATATACCCTATCCTGATTCCGCTGTTGTGCCTGGGCTACACTGACCGATAAAAGTATCAGCGGCACAACCAAACACAGAGTAATCACTTTACGCATTTCTCCTCCTTATCAGTTAAAACAACTCAGTGAGACGATTACAAAGTTTCTCCCCAAAACAATAAATATCAGTTAAAGGATAGTCCTTTGGAGTCAATATCAAAACCGTTTATACCGATATTCCAAATATAAAATTCATGAGGTGTTACATTTCGAAACAATCCTGCTTGTGAATGAATATATCACTTTTATATTATTTGTTCAAGTATATTTACGTGAATAATAGCTCTAATCATGTTAATGTTCAAATAGTTATTATAAAATTTGCCCATTAGAGACACCTGTCCATCGATTTAAATCAATAACGGTGTATTATACAGAATAACATCGCAATCGTTCTCTATTAGACACTATCCCGGCAAACAATTTCTTGTCTATCATAACCTCTGCCATTTGAAACGTGTATTCAACCTCAACCCATTTGATAGTACTGTATACAGTGACTACTATATGATCTGACAGGGTACAGATGAGGGGTATATATCCGTTAAATGAAAATTCTGTATTGAGTGATGAAAGTCATTCACGTGAGGAAAGTGTATTTGGTATGGTGATACATCATTCCTGAGGGGTAAATAATGTGAGTAAATATTACGCTATAATCGTTCCATGTTGAACTATTATTCCGGTTTCCCAGACTGTTTCTCTTATTGCTTCTTAACGGTAATTGTACCATTAAACGTCTCGGCAGGGACTTCATTCCAGCCTTTTTCAGATGTATCAGAATAGACCATTGTCACCACATCATCCGGTTGTGAATTCACAAAGTTAAAATCACTTATCCCGATACTTTTTGCCTTGAAAAATATTAAAGCAAGGGGGCCGGAACCCTGAGCGCCCTTGAATCCTTCTTTCAGTGCTCCGATACCGACAGTAATCTTACCGTTTACATTATCATACTTATTTTCAATTTCAATAACTTCTGCACCGGCTTCAGTAAAAAGAAACTCTATACCGCTGGTTTCAATATTCGTAATCTCGATCATCGAAGGATCAAATGATATCGTAAAACGCGCTGCTATAAGACCGTTTGCTTCATCAACCCACACAAAGACAGCGGTTTCTTTCCCGTTTAAAATTTCAATAGTTGAGGGATCGAATCTCAAATTGAATATATCAAGCTTTTCATCAACGACTGAAGTACACCCTGCTATCACAATAAAACAGAGTAATAAACTCGATACTACTTTCAATACCATTATCTTCTGTATTTCATATCTTTCCAAAATGAACCTTCTCATGGTTTTTTTTAATGAGGTATTACTTTCATTTCATTAAGAGTATTTGTTTCGTATCATAACTTCTGCCATGTCTCATATTGACAATATAAATACCCGAGGTAACCTCGCCACCCTCATCGTCGGTTCCGTTCCAAACAATGGAATACTTTCCTGCCTTCTGATTACCGTTTACGAGTGTTTTTATGTGCTGACCGAGAGCATTATAGATAACAATATATAGTTCCCCTTGTTTATCCATGGTATAACCGATAGATGTACTCATATTAAAGGGATTGGGATAGTTTGGCGACAGCCCGAACACGAGCGTCAGGGTTTCCTTTTCATGTGCAATTTTGCCGGTTATCAATGTATTATCACATTCACATACGATCGAATTATTCCGGAAGTTTCTCATGTCGATACTTGACAGTTCAATACTAAAACTTCCCTCGCCAATAACTTCGAATTCAATCTCAAAAATTGTTTCACCCGCAAGAGACAATCCCTCTCGCACATTACCGAGAACGACGGTAAATGCGGTGAGGATTCCCCCGGAGGTTTTAAATTTCACTGGAGTGGTAACATCATTGTCATTCGAAACGTAACCGGAAGTTACGTTCTTAACTTGTAGTATAGTACTATCAAAGGCAAGAGCAACTTCAGCGCCTAAAAAATCACTGATATTCTTCGGATTGAGTGTTATCGTGAAAGTATCGCCGACTTTATAGTCAGCTTCCTGCCAGTTCACATCAAGTTTTCCCCGAGAGGGCGTTTCCTTCGCAACATATATGGGCTTCTCACTCTTTTCAGCTTTCTGAGACTGATACCAGTTGTACATCAACGCGAAAACGGTCATATCTTCAAAATCAATCGTTCCGTCCGGAGTGTAGAGATACGTATTCGTGTACCACGGAGGAAAACCGGCATTATTTACACCATCCGGTTCGCCGACTATGTCACCGTTTATATTGCCGTTATTCCAGTAAGCAATAAGCTGGACAAAATCGTAGAAATCAACGTTCAGGTTATAATCGAAATCTCCAAGGAGTGTTGGTCCTGAGTATTTTGAAGCTGTCGCAAATGTGGAAAAATGGTCGACTTTAGCGGTAAAGAGAGCGTTTGCCATATCCACATTGATATCGCTTATACCTTCGGCTTCAAATGTACCGGCCTCATTCACATGAAATAGTCTTATATCCAGAGGATCTATACCCAATCCGCTCATTTTCGTTTGATTGAACGGAATGGAAATCTCGACAGGTTCATTGAAATAGTACGGACTGATAACCTCGTTGTCTATTACCACCTCAAAGATGATTGCATCTATAATTGCACCATAGTATGAGATTTCTCTTTTTTCATTATTGACCAGGGCGAATGTGGGCAGCTTCATCGTTAAAGAAATTTCATCAGAAAAACTCTGTGCGGGGAAAGATAATTTTGCGCCGTTCATAAAATCGAGCGGGAAAGAAGCTGTATCAATAAAAATCGGTATGTTCGGTTTTATTTCCGGCACGATAAATTTCTCCAGATATACCGTAATCATAACTTCAGCCGAAATAATTTCTTCGTTCACCGTAACCGAGCCAATAATAGAACCTATTCCGCCTTTTATTGCGGTAAACAGGCCGTCCTAGTCGATTTCCCCTACCTCGCCGTCAACCGACCATTCAATTTCTGCTGCGGTAATAATGTTATCAAATGCATTATAAGCTTCTGCCGTATATAGTTTTGTTTCCCCGATATTGAGAACTATCTCTTCATCCGGAATCTCAATTTTTACAATTACAATATCCTGTAAAACATTCATTTTTGTCGACAGTGTATCAGCCAGTCCGCCGCTGTCCCGTGCAATAATCACGACAGGAAATCCCTTTCCAACATCCTCAGTTACCGGTGTACCCGATAGAATTCCAGATTCATCCATTATAAGCCAGTCAGGGCTTTCCAATAGTTCGAGTTCAAACTGTATATCCTTTAAATCAGGATCTATTACTTCTATCACCGCATTATACTCCACACTATTTGTTGCATCCGGTAATATCTCATTCGTTATTGATGGAGGATTATTGCTATCCAGAACTACTATCGTGTATACCTTTGTATCTGAAAGCCCTTCTTTGTCCGTTACTTTTACTTCTACAATCACCTCATCGGCGACATCATCATCACCCGGGATACCTGTCAACACACCGGTAGCATCATCAATTGACATCCAGGAAGGAGCGGTAACCAGTTCCAACTGAGATGTGTCGTCAGCGTCTTTATCCCGAACATAAACGGTGTCACTATACGCTTCATTATCAACGGCATTATGTAATTGTTCTGTAATAATTACAGGAGGATTATTCGCATACAAAATACCAAAGATAGAGAACGTAAGAACATCACCGCTTATCGTATTATTCGTGGTATCAATAACAATACTATCGTTTAATTCAAGGGGAATCCAGGCTTGTTTTTCCTCATCCCACAGTTTAATGACCAGATTTTCCTCATCTATTAATGTTTCGGGATAGGGAATAGTAATGGTGACCGGTTGCCCGAACTCAAAATGTCCTTCGTGCTCGGAAATCGTGAACTCTACCTGTTGAAACGCTGAAAGTGATTCCGGCAAATCTTCCGGCTTTGGTACCGTAATTTGAATTTTAACCGGAGCCGATAACGCTTCGGCCGGTATGGTAACAACTAATTTGTCCAATCCCGCAGTCGTCAGGGCAGGGCAATTCGTAACATCAATTTGACCGCCTGTCTCAGATACTGTGGTAGAGACCGGCTCCCCCGGAATGTAATAATGTGCGATTACTTGTTTGTCTGTATCCATGGTAACCGTTGTGGAAACACTGCTCAAATCGGCAACATCTCCTTCCCAGCTAATAAACTGATAATCTTCATTCGGTATCGCTGTCAGGGATACCTCTGTTCCTGAAACATAAACATAATCGCCTGCAGACGGTTCGGTTGTTCCTCCCTCGACCGGTTCCACTTCAATCGTCAATGTATACTCTATAAATACAAAATTCGCTGTTACTGTTTTATCTGAATCCATGGTAACCATTGTGGAAACACTGCTCGGATCGGCAACTTCTCCGGTCCAGTTTACAAACTCATAACCTAAAACCGGAGATGCTCCAATTACTACAATCGTATCTTTATCATATATACCGGCACCCAAAGCCGTAGCGCTACCAGCCGGATTCACATTTATTGTCAACGTTTGTTTCTGAATCGGCTCGAAATTTGCCGTCACTGATTTGTCCGAATCCATGGTTACTGTGGTTGATGGGCTGTTCGGATCTGCAACATCCCCGATCCAGTTCACAAACAGATAACCCTCCGCAGGGGAAGCTGTTATCGTTACAACTGCATCCGGATCATAGGTGCCTCCACCGGAAACCGTACCGCTTCCAGCCGGATTAACGCCTGTTGTCAACGTATAGGTTTCCGGAACCTGCTCCTGCTCGAAATTCGCCGTCACCGATTTGTCCGAATCCATGGTTAGCGTCGTTGATGCACTATTCGGATCTGCAACATCGCCGGTCCAACTCACGAACCGAAAACCACCAGCGGGGGAAGCTGTTATCGTTACCACCGTATTCGGATCATAGGAACCGGCGCCGGAAGCTGTGCCGCTTCCAGCCGGATTAACGCTGAGTGTCAATATATAGGTTTCCGGAACCTGCTCCTGCTCGAAATTCGCCGTCACCGATTTGTCAGAATCCATTATTACCGTCGTTGATGGGCTGTTGGGATCAGCAACATCCCCGGTCCAGCTTACGAACCGATACCCTTCAGCAGGGGAAGCTGTTATCGTTACAATGGTTTGTGCATCATGTGTGCCGGAGCCTGATGACGTGCCGCCTCCAGCCGGATTTGCACCTGTTGTCAAGGTATATGTTTGAGTCGGCTCGAAATTCGCCGTCACCGATTTGTCAGAATCCATTATTACCGTCGTTGATGCGCTATTCGGATCTGCAACATCCCCGGTCCAGCTTACGAACCGATACCCTTCGGCGGGGGAAGCCGTTATCGTTGCCACCGTATCCGGATCATAAGTGCCGGAGCCGGATGCAGAGCCACCTTCAGCAGGATTAGAACCTGTTGTCAACGTATATCTTTGAGTCGGCTCGAAATTCGCCGTTACCGTTTTGTCCGAATCCATCGTTACCGTCGTTGATGGGCTGTTGGGATCTGCAACATCTCCTGCCCAGCTTACGAACCGATACCCTTCAGCGGGGGAAGCCGTTATCGTTACTACCGTATCCGGATCATAGCTTCCGGCGCCGGAAGCGGTGCCGCCTCCGGCCGGATCCACACCTGTTGTCAACGTATATGTTTGCGTCGGTTCGAAATTCGCCGTTACCGTTTTGTCAGAATCCATGGTTACTGTCGTTGATGGGCTGTTCGGATCGGCAACATCACCTGTCCAGCTTATGAACAGAAAACCTTCGGCGGGGTTAGCAGATATGGTTACCACCATATCCGGATCATAGGTGCCGGCGCCGGAAGCGGTGCCGCCACCGGCGGGATTCACATTTATTGTCAACGTATATGTTTGAGTCGGCTCGAAATTCGCCGTCACCGTTTTGTCCGAATCCATGGTTACCGTCGTTGATGGGCTGTTGGGATCAGCGACCTCACCTGTCCAACTCACGAACCGATACCCTTCTGAAGGTGTCGCCGATAGAGTAACAACTGCCTCCGGATCATATGTATAGTCACCGGGAGACGGATCAATGGTGCCTCCTTCGGATGGGTTCATGGCTATGATCAATGTATTCTGTATCAGCTCGAAATTCGCCGTTACCGTTTTATCAGAATCCATGGTTACCGTCGTTGATAAGCTGTTCGAATCGGTAACTTCTCCTGTCCAGCTCACAAACCGATATCCTTCGGACGGTGTCGCGGAGAGCGTAACAACTTCCTCCGGATCATATGTATAGTCACCGGGAGACGGATCAATGGTGCCACCTTCGGATGGTTCAACAGCTATCGTCAACGTATTCTGGATCAGCTCGAAATTCGCCGTTATTGTCCTGTCCGAATCCAAGGTTACCGTCGTTGATAAACTGTTCGAATCGGTTACTTCTCCTGCCCAGCTTACGAACCGATACCCTTCGGACGGTGTCGCGGTGAGCGTAACGACTTCCTCCGGATCATATGTATAGTCACCGGGAGGCGGGTCAATCGTGCCTCCTTCGGATGGGTCAACAGCTATCGTCAACGTATTCTGTATCAACTCGAAAATAGCCGTCACCGATTTGTCCGAATCTATGGTTATCGTTGTTGATAAGGTGTTCGAGTCGGTAACATCACCTGCCCATTTTACAAACCGATATCCTTCGGACGGTGTCGCGGTGAGCGTAACAACTTCCTCCGGATCATAAGAATATTCACCTGCGGAAGGATCAATGGTGCCACCTTCGGGTGGGTCAACATCTATCGTCAAGGTGTTCTGGATAAGCTCGAAATCTGCGGTAATAGTCATATCGGAAGACACGCCTGAGATGGTAAGTGGATTTTTTGTTCCGGTATAATCACCACTCCATCCGGCAAATTGATATCCTTCATCAGGGACAGCGGTTACTTTGGTACAGTTGCCATCAACAAGGATTTCCTGGTAATTTGTTCCTACGATGTGTCCGCCTGGCCCGGCTTCAAAATTAACTGTATAAGTACTTGAAAAGTCAGCCGTTATATCCATATCAGATTTTACATTGGTA